>JBIPOX010000053.1:0-6914 GCA_044378785.1 Novosphingobium sp. | reverse complement strand
CCTATACCGGCGGCAGCCCGAGCACCTTCATGGACAAGCTGGGCGACAAGAAGGTCGGTATTGTCGGCACCGGCGCGACCGCGATCCAGGCGATCCCGCATCTCGCCGCTGCTGCCCAGCACCTCTATGTCTTCCAGCGCACCCCCTCGGCGGTCGGCCCGCGCGGCAACCGCGATACCGATCCCGAATGGGCTGCCTCGCTCAAGCCTGGCTGGGCTTTCGAGCGCGAGATGAACTTCACTGCCAGCATTTCCGGACGCAAGCCGGTGCCTGACCTGATCGACGATGGCTGGACCCACATTCACCGCCGCGACGGTGCCGAGCGCGCAGGCAGTCCCGAGGAGCTCAAGCTGGCCGCCGAACTGGCCGATTTCGAGCGCATGGAAGAAGTGCGCGCCCGCACCGCCGAGATCGTCAAGGACCCGGCCACCGCCGAAGCGCTCAAGCCCTGGTACGGACACATGTGCAAGCGCCCGTGCTTTCACGACGAGTACCTGCCCACCTTCAACCGCCCCAATGTGACTCTGGTCGACACCAAGGGCGTGGGACTGGACAGCATCACCGAAACCGGGGTCGTGTTCGAAGGCAAGGAATACCCGGTCGATCTGCTGATCTTCTCGACGGGTTTCGAGGTGACCAGCGAGTATACCCGCCGGATGGGCTTCGATCCGCTCGGCCCGGGCGGCCTGACTTTCAGCCACCACATCGCCAATGGCCTTGAAACGCTGCATGGTCTGGTCGGGCGCAAGTTTCCCAACCTGTTCACGATCAGCACCCTTCAGGGCGCGGCCATGCCCAATTTCGTGACCATGATCCACGAGGATGCGATCAACATCGCGCACATCCTGCGCTGGGCGATCGACAAGGGCGCGACCACGATCCAGCCGAGCAAGGTCGCCGCCGACGACTGGGCCGCAAGGCTCCTCGTCGGGATCGAAAAAGTGGTCGAGTACAACTCCAAGTGCACGCCCGGTGTTCTCAACAACGAGCAGGGCGCAGTAGACGAGGAAGGCCGGATCAAGCAGTGGAATCCGCGCAATTCGATCTTCGGCGGCCAGCCTGACGAGTTCCTGGCGATCCTGCGCGAATGGCGCGCCAGCCATGGCGAGGAACGTGACCTGGAGATCACGACCGACTGATCGCCTCGACGTCCGGCTGGGCGCTTGCATTCGGTCGGCCACCGCCGCATGGCAATTCCTATAAAGGAATAGGGGGGCAGGGTGCGCGAGCGCGGTATCTATTTCGGCTGGTATGTCGTTGCCGCCTCGATCATCATCTACGCCTTGCTGCTGGGCAGCACTTTTGCCTCGTTCGGGCTTTATATCCTGCCGGTCTCGGAGGAATTTGGCCTGTCGCGGGCCGACATCAATACCGGGATGATCGTGCTCAACCTCGGCAATGCCACGATGGCACCGATTATCGGGCGGCTGCTCGACCAGGTTTCGGCGCGCAAGCTGATGATGACCTGCGCGCTGCTGTTCGGGCTCAGCCTCCTCGTCGTCGGCCTGTCGCACTCGCTGCTGCTCGATGCCACCTTGCTGGCACTTTTCGTTTCGGCCGGCATTCTGGGCGGCGGTACCATTTCCGTCTCGGTGCTGCTGGCGCGCTGGTTCGCTGCCTATCGCGGGCGGGCAATGGCGCTGGCGGCGCTTGGCATGTCGCTGGGCGGGATCGTGGTTCCGCCGCTGGTCGGTTACCTGATCGGAACCCAGGGCTGGCGCACGGCAGTGATGGTGACTGGCGGCGGCTCCGCACTGGTCGTCATGGTCCTTGCCTACCTTTTGTGCGACCGGCCCGGCCCGGACGATATCGAGGTGCGAAATCGCGACGATGATCCCGCGGCGATGCCAGCTCAGCCAGACACTGCGGCCCCGACAGTCAACGAAGCGCCAGTGCCGACCGCGTTCACCTTTCTGCGCATGCGGCTGTTCTGGACGCTGGCGATCGGTATCGGCATAGCCTCGGGAACGGGCCAGGGATTGACTGTGTCGCTGGTGCCGATCGCGCATGACGCCGGCTTGACGACGATGCAGGGCGCGGTGCTGATCTCCGCCACCGGGGTTACCGGCATCGTTGCAATGCTGGCGCTCGCGGCCTGGGGCGACCGGGTCGACCGCACCTTGCTGCTGGCCCTCGTCATCCTCTCGGTGGTGGTGCCTTGCGCGCTGCTGATTTTCGCCAAGAGCTATCTGGCGCTACTGCTTACCTCGCTGGTGCTGGGCTTTGCGCTTGCCGCGCTCGCTCCCATCTACATCGCGCTGATGGCTGACCGGTTTGGCCTGTCCGCCTTCGGGACGGTGCGCGGCCTCCTCGTACCGGTCATGTCGCTGATGGGCGCGGTATCGGTGCGTTTCATCGGCGAGGTCTTCGACCGCACCGGCAGCTACGAGCTGGGACTGTGGACCTATCTGGCGCTGCTTGTGGTTTCAGCGGCAATGATCTTTTCGACCCGGTCCCGCCTCAAACCGGTCGCCTGATTCTCGCCTCGGCAAAGTCCGCGCCAAGTCCGCGCCAAGCCGCGAACTTCTTGTGATCGGGCCGGAGTCGGCCCATGTTGCGGGTTCTTGATGCGGGAGACAGGCAAATGGGCTGGAAGCGGAAACTGGCGATCGCGCTAGGCGCGATTCTGCTGCTGCTGGGCGCAGCGGCAGCATGGATGTTCGGTCCGGCGCTGCTTCCGGCGGAAAACGTCGGCGTCGGGATTGCCAAGGGTGCCAAGGCCCCGGTGACCATGCCGCTGAAGGACAGCACAGGCGAAGACACCAGCCTTGCCGCGCAGATGGGCGAGAAGGGCATGGTGGTCTATTTCGTCCGCTCTGCCGACTGGTGCCCGTTCTGCAAGGCCCAGCTGGTGAGCACCAAGGCGATCCAGCCGCAGCTCGAGGCGATGGGCCTCAGCCTGGTCAGCGTTTCCTATGACAAGCCCACTATCCTGGCCGAGTTCGCGCAGGACGAAGGCATCGGCTTTGCCTTGCTCAGCGATACGGGCAGCAAGCTGATCGACGCCATGGGCTTGCGCGATCCGCAATACGAAGCGAACAGTTTTGCCGACGGGGTGCCGCGTGCCTCAACCCTCGTGCTGGCACCCGACGGCACCGTCAAGGCGCGGTTTGTCGCTGCCGACTATCGTTCGCGGGTCAGTAACGAGCAAGTAGTCGCCATGGCCAAGGGTGCGGGATTGTAGGTCCGGTCTTCGCAGGTCAGGCCCTGCCCATAGGCGCGATCACTTCCTCGCCGAAGGCAGCCAGGGTTTCGGGCGGCGCGAAATCGCAGAACCACACGTAGCTGCGCTCGACCCCCTGCTGCGCGCGCTTCGCGAAGTGATTGCGCAGTTCCTCGCCCGAGCCCACCACCGGACGCGAATGGCCAAACCGGCGCAGCGCAGTCTCGGCGATCGCCTCGCGGTCTGCGCCGGGCGGCACGAAGGCGACCATTTCCTGGATCGAGACCCGGGCCGTTCCGGCGCGCGCTTTGAGTTCCTCGAAACCGTCGCCTTCGAAACTGTCGAGATAGCGTACATCGAGGTTCCACCAGTCGGCGAATTCGCGCACCAGTTCCATGGTCCTGGGGCCGCCGCCACCGATCAGCACCGGTATCTTGCCTAGCGGCGCAGGCGCGAAGGTTGCCTCGCCGATGCGGTTGAATTGGCCCTGATAGGAAAACGGCTCACCGCTCCACAGGCCCCTCAATATCTCCAGTGTTTCGCGCAAGCGCACGACGCGGTCGCGCGGGCGCGCCGGTTCGAGCGCGAAGTTGTCGAACTCGCTCTGATAGGAACCCCAGCCGATCCCCAGCTCGAAACGTCCCTGCGAGGCGTGGTCGAGCGTCACTGCCTCGCGCGCCAGCATCAGCGGGTTGCGCATGGCATCACACAGGACAAGCGAGCCCAGCGACAGGCGGCTGGTGTGCGCGGCAAGCCACATGTTGCTCATCATCGCCTCGTAAAGCGGCTGGTTCTCGGCAAGCGGCGGCACGAGGTGATCCATGCCCACCATGCCAGTGAATCCGGCGCTTTCCGCAGCACGCGCAACCTCGACCATGCGATCGAGCGACAGCCGCATTTGCGGCAGGAACAGATGGAATTGCATGGACCCCTCCCGGTCAGGCTATCGTGTCACCTTGGCGTTGATTGCGGGCAATGGGAAGCTTTCCGGCGATTGCCGCCAATGCGCCATATAGCGATTGCCGATGCGGGCAGGTCGGGCTAGGCCCATGAGCATAAAGATAGAGGTATGAGGACAGGGGTTTTTTGCCGATGGCAACTGCAGCAGTCGAAATTGACACGTCGCATGTCTCGAGGGGTTACCGCAATTATGTGATGAGCTTGCTGCTCACCATCTATATCCTCAATTTCCTCGATCGGCAGATCGTCAACATCCTGGCCGAGCCGATCAAGAATGATCTCCAGCTTGCCGACTGGCAGCTTGGCCTGATGGGCGGTCTTGCCTTTGCGCTGCTTTACACCGTGCTGGGCCTGCCGATCTCTCTGCTCGCCGAGCGCAAGGACCGCTCGATCATCATTTCGATCGCCATCGCCGTGTGGAGCGCGTGCACGGCTGCCTCGGGCATGGCGCAGAATTTTGTCCAGCTTGTCCTCGCCCGGGTCGGTGTCGGCATCGGCGAGGCAGGGTGCACGCCGCCCGCCCATTCGCTGATCATCGACTATGCGGACAAGAAGAAGCGCGGCTCGGCGCTGGCGTTTTACGGGATGGGGCCGCCGATCGGAGGCCTGCTCGGCATGGCGCTGGGAGGGCTGATTGCCGATGCCTATGGCTGGCGCGTCGCGTTTTTCCTCGCTGGTGTCCCCGGCATCCTGCTTGCCCTGATTGCCTATTTCACGCTCAAGGATCCCCGTTTTGCCGGCAAGACGAAGCAGGAAATCGCGGCCAAGGCGGCGGATACCGCCAACCGCGTGACGATCCGCCAGACGCTTGCCGCGCTTGCCACCAGGCCTTCGTTCTATTTCACGGTTGGCGGCGTTACCATCAAGGCCTTCGTTTCGGTGGGTATTGCGCTGTTCCTCGCTTCGTTCTTCCTGCGCAATCATCCCGAGCAGGTGGCTCAATATGCCTCGGAGCTGGGTCTCGAATCGATGGGCTTCCTGGGCCTCACCATTGGTCTGATGAGCGGTGGCTTTGGCGCGGTCGGGGTATGGCTGGGCGGGCAACTTTCCGATCGGCTGGCCAAGACTGACGCACGCTGGAACATGTACATCTGCATGGTGGCCGCGCTCGCCTTTATTCCGCCCTTTGTTTTTGCGGTGACCACTGACAGCCTCGCTCTGGCGCTGTGCGCCCTGGCGCTGACCTCGCTGATGTCCAACCTGCATTACGGGCCGGCGATCGGATCGATGCTGTCGGTCGCGCCGCCCAATATGCGCGCGCCGGCATCGGCGATCCAGCTGTTCATCGCCAACCTTGTCAGCCTTGGCCTCGGCCCGCTTGCGCTCGGCGCATTGAGCGACGTGCTGGCGACAAGCATGGGCACTGGGGAAGGTCTGCGCTGGGCCTTGGTGATCTCCAGTTCGCTGGGTACTTTCGCGGCGATCTCTTTCTGGATCGCCAGCCGCACGCTGCGCCAGGACCTTGTGCACTGATGCTCCGATTGCTTAGACTGGCGCATTGAATACACTGCTTGCGCACCTCGCACCGAAAGAGGGCGCCGATATCTGGCGAGCGCCATCGGGAGAAGTTTGATCATGGCACAAAGGTTTGACGTGCTTGTCGTCGGCGCCGGTTTTGCCGGCATGCATTCGCTGGTCCGCCTGCGCGAGATGAAGCTGACGGCGCTGGTCATCGAGAAAGGCAGCGACGTCGGCGGCACCTGGTACTGGAACCGCTATCCCGGCGCGCGCTGCGACGTGCCCTCGCTGGACTATTCGGTGCCCTGGGACCCCGAACTGGACCAGGAGTGGTTCTGGACCGAGAAGTATTCGACCCAGCCTGAAATCCTTACCTATGCCAATCACCTTGCCGATCGCCACGACATGCGCCGCGACATCAGGTTCGATACGGTCGTCACCAGCGCGACATGGGACGAGGCGCGCAACCTGTGGGTGGTAGGCACCGACAAGGGCGAGACCTTCGAGGCGCGCTTACTGATCAGCGCGGCAGGCGCGCTGTCCGAGCCCAATCTGCCTGACATTCCCGGCATCGCCGATTTCAAGGGCGAGCTCTATCACACCGGGCGCTGGCCGCGCGACAAGGTGGAGCTGAAAGGCAAACGCATAGCCGTGCTCGGCACCGGATCGACCGGGGTCCAGGCCTCGACTGCGATCGCGAAGGAAGCCGATCACCTCTATGTGCTGCAACGCACTGCGCAGTTCTCGCTGCCCTGCCTGACCCCGCCGCTCACCGAGGAGGACCATGCCAGCCTGCGCGCGCGCTATCCCGAACACCGCGAGTGGCAGCGTTCAAGCTATGCCGCGACGAGCTCGAATATCGACACGCCGTTCGGGCCTTGCGCGTTTGACGATCCAAAGCCGGTCCGCTTCGCCAATTATGAAAAGGCCTGGGCCAACGGCACCGCTGCCCTGGTCGGCGTCTACGGCGACGTTTCAACCAATGCCGAAGTGGCGCAGGAGGTTTCCGACTTCGTTCGCGACAAGATTCGCGCGACGGTGAAGGACCCGGTCGTCGCCGAAAGGCTCTGCCCGCCGCAGGGCACCTATATCGGCACGCGCCGGATCATTATCGACACTGGCTATTACCAGGTGTTCAACCAGGACAACGTGACCCTGGTCGATATACGCGCGGACCCGATCGAGCGCATCACTGCCGAGGGGGTCAAGACGCGCGACGGCTTCTATCCGCTCGACATGCTGGTCGTAGCGACCGGGTACGACGCGGTTACCGGCCCGCTGATTTCGATGAACATCACCGGCAAGGGCGGGAAACGTCTCGTCGATAGCTGGG
>JBIPOX010000368.1:0-6927 GCA_044378785.1 Novosphingobium sp. | reverse complement strand
CTTCTTTAATACTTCTACGGTAGAGAACAGTGGCCGCTTCCAGGGTTAGGGTGCCCGAGAGTCATGGGTTCAAATCCCATTTCTGTAATTATAAATTAATTTTTTTTACTATGACGTATTTTTACTTAGAATCCATAAAAATTTCCAGTTTGATATTATTTTCATTATTTCTGTCAATAATTATTCTGCTACTTTCATACTCCGTAAGCGTTTCCAACCCGGATATAGAAAAACTATCCTCTTATGAATGTGGATTCGATCCCTATGAAGATGCACGAAATGCTTTTGACGTTCGTTTTTACTTGGTTGCAATCTTATTTATTGTTTTTGATTTAGAAGCTGTTTTCTTTTATCCTTGGTGCGTTTCCTTGAGTTTTTTAAATATAGACGCGTTTTGGGGTATGGTAGATTTTATTTTAGAACTGCTACTGGGTTTTTTGTACGCATGGAGAGTTGGGGCTCTGGACTGGGAGTAACACTTTAACACTACAACTTCTATTTATGAAATATTTAGTTAAAAAAGATACAAAACTCCGAAAAAAACAACACTTATTTGAATCTAAGAATATTTGTCTAAAATTTTTTTTTATTTTTATTCTAAACTTAAAACAAAAAGGTAACATTAAATATTTTTTTCTTAAATTTTTTTCTTCCTTGCAGTCCGGCGTTGATGGGCAGGTTCGGCTGAGCAAATCGCGTCTTGTAAGACGATGTGTTTTAACTGGGCGTGGCCGAAGCTCTATTCGCGCTGTTGGAAGTATGTCTAGAACTGTTTTAAAAGACTTTTTTTCAATGGGATTAGCTCCGGGATGTAAAAAAGCTGTCTGGTAAACTTTATTTATTATATGAATGTAAAACTTAATTCTCTGTAAAAATTTTATGTCAAAACCTATCTTGGATTTTAAACTCTTATAGCCTTTTTTTCAGTACTCGTGGGTTCAAATCCAAAGTATTAAACACGCCTCAAAAGAAACGACCCTCTACTTTTTATCCATCTCTTCGATATAGAAACTCGAAAAAGTGAAACGTAGCTGCTGGGGAAAGCTTCTACAAATTATACTCCCAAACCTACTTCTAGCGCGGCTGCGTATAAATTAAACTATGACCAGTTAATGTCTGAAAAGATTAAACACAACACTAAAAACAGATATGATTCAAAAAGGTTCAAAACTGGGCGTTATAGACAACTCAGGAGCTAGATTTGTGTCTTGTATACATGTATCCGGTGGCTATAGAAGACGCTACGCTTTTACTGGGGATACCATTGTTGTTTCAGTTAAAAAACTTCGTAATCAGCGAAAACTACTTTCAAAAGTAAAAAAAGGAGAAATAATAAAAGCTTTAATTATTAGAACTAAAACAGGTTTAAAGTCTTATTCTGCTGAACACTTAACGTTTAAAGAAAACTCGGTTGTTTTATTCAGCAAACAAAATAAACTTATAGGAACACGACTTTTTGGAACTATTCCATCACATTTTAGATACACAAGGTACTTGAAATTGGTTTCACTAGCTTCCGGTTTTGCGTACTAAAAAAAATTTTAAATTATTAAAAATGACTACTTATAATCAACTGTTAAACAAAAAAAAAAGTCGAAAAAATAAACGTAAAAAAAATAAAACTCGTGCTCTTATGCACAATCCCCAAAGTAAAGGAGTATGTATTAAAATTTTCACTCGCTCACCAAAAAAACCTAATTCTGCCGTTAGAAAAGTTTCAAAAGTAAAACTCTCTACGGGTTATAAAGTTGAGTCCTATATCCCTGGCGAAGGGCATAATCTGCAGCAGTACTCGGTTGTTTTAGTTCGCGGCGGAAGAACTCCGGACTTACCTGGTGTTCGTTATAAAAACATAAGAGGAAAATACGACTTTTCTGGGGTTAAAAATAGAAAAACCTCTAGATCTAAGTACGGCGTCACTTTGCCTCTAAAAAATTAAAATACTATGCTTAATATAAAACCCAAAAAATTAATAAAAAGTTTTTACAACACATTTTTAGGTTTGTTAATAAAAAATGGTGATCTAG
This sequence comes from Novosphingobium sp., assembly GCA_044378785.1. Classification (GTDB taxonomy): domain Bacteria; phylum Pseudomonadota; class Alphaproteobacteria; order Sphingomonadales; family Sphingomonadaceae; genus Novosphingobium. The sequence continues at coordinate 4,900 of JBIPOX010000368.1, read as the reverse complement.
TGTCTGCAAAAGTTCTGATAGATCAAGCTTTTACTGCTGTTCTAAAAACAACCGAGATACCTTTTCATTTGATTATCTTTAAAATAATTCTATTGTTAAACACTTTTGTAGAAGTTAAACAAATTAAGAAGTACAAAAAGTTTAACTACTACGTCCCTTTTCCTATTACGCTAAAAAGAAAACTTTATCTTTCTGTCAAATGGATAATCAATTCAGCTTTAGAAGACAAACGAAGACTTCCTTTTTTTGAAAAGATATCACATGAAATTGTTTTATTACTTACAAATAAATCTGTTTCAAAAAGTTATAAAAAAAAACATAAAAATTTAGACTTAGCTATGGCAAACAAGTCTAATGTCCATTTTAGGTGGTAAATATATCATAATTAATACAAATGCTAGAATTTTATTTAACTGTCTGTTTGACTTTCGTAACTATTTTTGTATCTTTATTTTTTCTTTCGAAGAGGCTCTTATTAAGTTGTTCTTTTATCCTGGTTATTTTAAGTATTTTTGCTTTATTTTTAAATTCATTTGAACAACAAGTGTCTTTGCTCGTGGGATCAAAAGAGATTTACAATCGAACTTGCGAGCTGTTTGATGTTCTTTTGTGGTCTATGGTTGTAGGAATTATGATTGCAGGAAGCCGTGGAGAGTACAGAGATAAACAGCACTTGGAAATTGAAAATCAAGTTGATAGCACGCCGGAAAACTCTTTTGCAAATCTTGTAGATCGACTTCCTTGGGATTTTGAAGATGAGTATATAGAGTCAATGGATTGGCCCGGCTACACCGATGACTACTTCAAGTCTGACTTAAAAAAAGAACGCGATAAAGTAGACTACAAAGAATGTCACTACTAGTTCTTATTTCTTTAACTTAAAACTTATATACTGAAGTTTTACTAAAATTTTCCATTCATCTCAAAGCGCAGGATACAACAGTTATCTTCTTTTATACTTACTAGTTTATTTGTAGATAAAGGAATGAAAGACTCTACTAGTATTGGTACTACTCTTAAATAAATAACGTAATAATTTGATTTTAATAATTCTGAACATTTAATATTAAAAAATGTTTTGTGGGTTCAATTCCCTTTATAGATTTTTAATACTTTAAACAAAACAAACGTTTTTACACCTCATTCGTTATTTTTTAACTAGGTAGCGTTTTTCCTGTTTTATATAAAAAACTTTTTTGGATAAGTTACAAAACATGAATTCATTCTTAAATTGCGTTTTAAACGTTTCAAAAAAAGTTTTTACTCTTCTATTTTTTACCCCTAGTATTCTTTGCAGCTCTGTTTTATGTGAGGCCCAATCGTCTTCAGTTATTGCGGCTACAGTTTCTGTAAAATTTAAGTCCGATATTATGTTCTGCAGTCTATTCGAAGCGTTTAAAACCAACTTTATTACAAAATTCTACTTCTTGATTTCAGAGTGTAGTGTTACACAAGGGTCCAACGTATTTTTGTCCTTTTTATTAACACTGTTAATAGTTTTTCTTGCCGGATGTGCGTTAGAAAATAAAAAAACTGAAGATTTTCGCAAGTCTATTCAAGAGTTCTGTTTTCGGAATCAAGTCAAGATTTTTTTATTCACTATTGGATTATTTTTTGTATTAACGTTAAACACGCAGTCATTATGTGAGGCTATTCTTGGCCTAATGTTTTTTTTTTATGGACTTTGTATCTCATTTTTAGCACACAGAGCTCAGTTACCGGTTATCCAAGGATTTTTAGTAATATCGGCGGTTACCCACGTGTGGTTAAATGGCGTGCCCTTTCATTACGTCTTTGGGGGGCTGTTCTTCTTTTATGTTTACTGTGTAGGAGTAACTATTTTTAAGTTCTGGTCGCTGGAAGATACATTTCCCAAATTGACCGCGAACGAAATATTTGTCAATTTGCAGATGAGGACCGAGTTAGAGTGCTTTCATGTACTCGAACAACTGCTCTATTTAAATTTGGGCGTTAGGTGGATGTTTCCTGGGGTTTACAACTCATTAGAACAAGTTCATTACCTCTTCAACAGCTATGCTTATTACGGCTTTTTGACCTGCTTAGTAGTAAGGTTTGTAGTATTCTGTTTGTTTAATCCTTTTCCGGACAAAAAGTTGATGTTATTCAACTTCTGCACTTCATGTGCGGCGGGCTATTTTACGTACGAATTGCGGGAGTTGGACATATATATTAAAGCCACTTCGGAGAGTTCTTTAGACCCTGGATGTTCGGAGTCTATCCGGGAGAAGCAAATACTCCACTTTAAAACGTGGTCATCTACCACCGCAGTTGGGCTAGAGGTGGGCAAAGCTTGGGCGGAGGTCTATGGTACGACCCCGCCACTTGTTAAGGAATCCACTCAAATAAACACAGAGGAGGCCCTTCGTATAATGGAATTTGAACAAGATCCCCAAATTATCCGTCTGCTGGAATTCTTTTATCCAAAAATTGTAAATAGATTTAAGTAATTAACCGAAAGTTTTGCCACTAAATCTTTACTGGGAAATTCGAAAGTTCTAAATTTTTATGCCGGATTTTTTAGCAGAAGGTTTTAGCTGCTTCTAAGAGTAAAAACTCTAAACAAAAGAGCTTTTAAAATACTCAAAAAAACTTCTGGAGAAGCCTGCATTTGTGGGTGTATGAAGGGTACGTAACAAGCTCTGTTCTCATAGTTCCCAGTGCATTCTTGATAAAATTAAAATTCGAGTCAAGACGCGCGATGCTTGTAATTAGAGGAAAAACTCCCCGACATACCTTGCTATAATTTTAAGTTGTAAACTTAAATACTTTGTGTAGAACAAGTGGTAAGGTAAGCACTAATGGAATACGACACTCTTAACACGAAAATTTATTCCATTATATAAAGAGACAGTGTAACAACTTATAACTGTAAATAAAGATTAACTTTCCTACTTGAAATCCCATAAGGTCTCAAAAGTTATAGTGAGTTAAAAACGTCATAGATACTATTAAAGTTTGGGAAACGTAAACTTTTAAAAGAGTGTTTACACGGTCCTTATACAAAAAAAAAGTAGTCAACACCACAGCCCTCATCTAGTAACTATACAACTATTTTGTCTTTAATTTAAGTTTTTCAGCTTTATGCTAACTCTGAGTTCTTTTTATAGTGTCTTGTTTAGTTCTAAATGTTCGTAGTTAACACTTTCAACGCTCTTACTAGAGCTGCGTAAAGTAATTCTTACAACCTGCGCGCCATGTGTTTGAATACGTTGTACAGTGGCGAGCTGCACCTTAGTTGCGTGATCTACGCAACTACTCTTTGCTGGGAATAATTTCGTCATCCAGAGTATTTAAAAGGGAAGCACAAAAACCGCTAAGCTCCTGGTTGGTGACTTTGCAAACCCCTTCATTTCTTTGTATTCAGTACTTTAATGTTAAACTTTATAACAAAAAATATTTATTTTTTTCTATAACTTCTATATTGAAAACTAAAAAAGTTGAAGATATTTATGTAATGTACTTTTAGTACTCACAAGTCTTTTGTTTAATTTATTCAAATTTTTTACTTTATAATCTATTTTTTGTTCTTTAAAACAAGGGACAAGTTGCCTATACTGAGAGGGGAGGATAAAAAGTTAGAACAGTCAAAAATATTAATACTGATTACAGCATATTTACGTTTTCTACGTAAACTTTTAGAGAACTTGTAAAACAAATCTCGTTTTTAATTATATACTTTGTATAATATACTTTCTGTTATTTTAAATAATAGTAATAATAAAAATGTATTCATTCCTTTATCATCAAGGTTTTGATTAACTAAAAACTTACTATAAATCAAGTAAAAACAAAGTAAAGAGCTATTCTTTAATTCCGCTAACGTAAAAACTTAGTATAATGTAAGAGTATTAATTTGCAACTTTTTGTCGCTCTAAATCTTATAATCAAGAATTTAAACCCTTAATAACTTTAATACTCTTGGGTAGCACCTTTTATTTTAATTTTAACTTTGTAATACTCAAAAATGAATTGCACATTAAAAATTCTTGTGATTTATTGCGAAGTACTCGTCAAAAAATTAACAGGAAACAACTATTTTATTCCTTCTTTGCGCTTTTATCTTGACTTATGATACGTTCCAATTTGTGAGTCTGTAATAAACTGTATTTTTGTCTCTAATGTATTTAAATTTTCCTAAATTAAAACAATAAATTCTTCCTGTTGGTAAAAACTTATGTTGTATTGTCGTTTAGTTATAAAAGTTTTTTTGACAAAGTAATATCTGAGTACTTTACATAATGCGACATTTTTTCACCTTCAATCGTTGTTTTTGAAACCCAATAACGGAAAAATATTGAACGTCTTTTTGAGGGTCAAAAGAACACTATCAGCAGTCACTTGTCTTTTCTTTTAAAAAAATTACAGTTTAATTGACTGTAAAACACAATTTGTTTTCCCCACTTATATATGACTTTGTCCTTTGTTTAGTTATAAAAAATATTTTTGTTTTTATATTTAACTCGTATCGCGGGTTAAAATATAAAAATTTAACGTTTTCTGTAAGTAGTGTTAAAACTGCCATTTTATAAAGTGCGTAAGATAACAAGAACACCAACAAGTTTGGAGGGCTCTTTTATGCTTAAATAATAAGTAGCGAGTTTCTACAGCTTTTTTAAAAAAACAACTTTTTAATGGTGAGTATAAGACCTAAACCGACCTATAATCTACTAATGGATCAGGCTAATAGTTTAGTACAAACATTTTTTTTGAAAGTCGAACCTTATCCGTCTAAAAACATTGGTGAAAAGCTTGTAATTGGACTTAAAAACTACTTCAAGCTCAGTCATAATGAGCTCGCTGTGAATTATACTTACGCTTTGCCCCAGCTGTTGGTAGATGCAGCTGTACAGCCCCCCTTTTTTAAGTACAAGAGTTTACT
>JBIPOX010000141.1:0-4747 GCA_044378785.1 Novosphingobium sp. | reverse complement strand
CCGTCGTTATCCGGGCCAGATCGTCGGGATCAAGGATGCCAGCGGCGACCTGTCGCGGGTGACCGATCATCGGATGGGGATCGTCGGCGAATTCTGCCAGCTTTCCGGCGATGACGAGCTATGGTTGCCGCATTCGGCGGTGGGAGGGGTAGGCTGCATTTCGGTGACTGCCAATGTCGCTCCCAAGCTGTGCGCCGAGTTTCAGGCGGCAATCGCCGCCAACGATCTGGCGCGGGCGCGCGAACTTAACGACCTGCTCTATCCGCTGCATTACGCCATGTTCGAGGATGCCTCGCCGGGGCCGTGCAAATATGCGCTGAGCAAGGTGCACGACTGGATCGGTGAAGAATTGCGCCTGCCGATGGTGCCATGCAACGATACGGCGCGCGGCGCGGTCGATGCAGCGCTTCGGCACGCAGGCCTGATATAAGCGTCTGAAACCCGGATTGCGCCGTTTCCTTTTCGCGCGTCGCTCCCTACATGGCGACGCACCATGGCTCGCCCGCAGACCAAGACCTTTGACAAGATCAAGACCGTCGCCGAAAACCGGCGTGCGCGGTTCGATTACTATATCGAGGATACCTTCGAGGCGGGAATTGCGCTGACCGGCACTGAGGTCAAAAGCCTGCGCTTTGGCGAGGGCTCGATTGCCGAGAGCTATGCCGAGGTTCGCAATGGCGAGGTCTGGCTGGTCAATTCCAACGTCCCCGAGTTCAGCCACGGCAACCGCTACAACCACGAGCCCAAGCGTCCGCGCAAGCTGCTGCTTCACGAGCGCGAGATTGCCCGCTTGCAAGGCTCGGTCGAACGCAAGGGCATGACGCTGGTGCCGCTTTCGGTCTATTTCAACGGCAGGGGCAGAGCCAAGGTCGAACTGGCGCTGGCGCGGGGCAAGAACGTTGCCGACAAGCGTCAGACGGTAAAGGATCGCGACTGGCAGCGGCAGAAGGCGCGGGTCATGCGGGAACACGGCTGATGGACGAAAGGAAGTCGATCAAAGACCGGATCGTTCCGAAGATGCCGACGCGCGACGAGATGGCGGAGAACCGCTATGTCAGCCGCTTCGCACGGCGGCAGGAGCTGTGGCGCTTCACCCGCCGCTCGGTGCCCCGCGGTGTCGCCATCGGCTTGCTGGTTGGTATTTTCGCGCTGCTACCCGGCGTGCAGATTGTCGGCGCGGCGCTGATGTGCGTGCCGTGCCGGGCCAATATCCCGATCGCCGCAACGATGACGTTCCTGTCCAATCCGGCGACCACGCCGTTCATTCTCGCTGGCGCGCTCTACATTGGCAACAAGCTGGGATTTCATGCCGATCTGACGACGTTCTACAGCCTTTACGAGAAAGGCGCGGGCCTGCGCGAATGGGGCTACTGGCTCTTGTCCGATGCTGCGCCAGCCTTGCTCGTCGGCCTGTTCGTCATCTCGACCATAGCCGCCTCGGTTGGCTATCTGCTTGCCAGCTGGTTCTGGCGTGCCTGGGTGGGCAGGAAGTTGCGCGCCAAGCAGGAGCGCTACGGCGCTGAACGGGAAGGGGTCGAGTAATGGCCCAAGGCGTGACTGCGCCCGACCCCTTGCGCGAAGAGCCGGTTCCGGCGCGCGCGGGAGACTGGGTGCTGGTCGCGCTCGCATTGCTGGCAAGCGCGGCAGCGCTGTGGTTCGGGTTTGGCGACCTGCTGGTGACCGGCGCATTTGTTGCTGGCCTGGTCGTGCTGGGCGCGCTGGCTTTTGTCCTGCTGCGCCGCCGCGCCGCGCCGCAGGAAACGCATCTGGCCATGCCGGACTGGTCGGTGACAGTCGCGGCGATCGAGCGGCGCGACCTTGCCGTGGCGATCACCGATCGCGCCGGTCGGCTGGTCTGCGCCAATGCCCGCTTCGGCGAATGGTTTGGCGACAACCGCGCGCCGGCCCAGATCGAGATGGACGATCCTTCGACTGAGCGCCTCGAACGTGCTGTCCGAAGCGCCTGGCGCGACGGTGAGGCGCGCATCGACCTGATCGAGACTGGCGAGGCAGGCATGATGCGGTGGCGCGGAGCGATCGAGCCGGCTGGTCGCGCCGAGGACTATCAGGTGTGGCGGTTCGAACCGATCGAGGCGAGCGATCCGGTCGCCGAGCTTGTCGCGCGGCTCGACGGCAAGATGGGGCGCGCTCTGGCGCAGGCAGGCATTGCCGCTGCGCTGGTCGATCCCGACGGGTCGATCCGCGCAGCAAGCGCGGCCTTCGCGCTAAGCGCAACCGGCGATGCCGCTGCCGACATGGTGGGCCGCGAATTCGTCTCGTTCCTTCGCCAGCAGGGCGATGACCGGATCGGCTGGGCGCGGGAGCGTTCGGCCGGATCGGCGCTGACCCTCTATCATGTCCCGGTGCTCGATCCCGATGCGCTCGATTCCGACCCGGATCAGTCACCGACGCTGATCCTGCTGGTCGGTGCCGGGGTGGGCATTGGTGCAGGCGAGGGACAGGTTGCCGCGGCCGCCTCGCACCTTGAAGCGCTGCTCGGCCAGTTGCCTCTGGGCCTGGCCATGGCCGACCGCGACGGCAAGCTGATGTTCGCCAATGCCGCTTTCATGCGCGCCGCCGGGCGCGAGGGCGAGCCGCCGCCGCGCTATCCCACCGATCTCGTCGTGCGCGAGGACAAGGCTGCGCTCGCCGATGCGATCCGTCGTTTCGGACAGGGCCCCGCAACCTCGGGCGACATCGCCATGCGCCTGGTCGCGCAGCCCGACGAGCTGGTATCGCTCAGCCTTGCCGGAGTGCGCGGCCTGGGCGAGGCGGCAGTGCTGCTGGGACTGACCGATTCGACCGAGGAAGCGCGGCTCAAGCGGCAGGTCGCGCAGGCCACCAAGATGCAGGCTGTCGGCCAGCTTGCCGGCGGCGTCGCGCACGATTTCAACAATGTCCTCACCGCCATTCTGGGCACCTGCGATCTCATGCTGATGCGCCACACTCCCGGCGATTCGGACTATGACGACATTCAGCAGATCCGCGCCAATTCGAACCGCGCTGCCTCGTTGACGCGGCAACTGCTCGCCTTTTCGCGCCAGCAGACGCTGCGGCCCGAAGTGCTGCAATTGCCCGATGTCGTATCCGACGTTTCGCAGATGCTGCGCCGCCTGATCGGCGAGCGAATCCAGCTGGTGGTTACCCATGACCGCGACCTTGGTCCGGTGCGCGCCGATCCCAGCCAGCTTGAGCAGGTGATCGTCAATCTGGCAGTCAACGCGCGCGATGCCATGCTCTCGTCCGGCCTGAAGAAGGTGGGAGCCAAGGGCGCGCCGACGGTCAATCGCCTGACGCTGGCGACGCGGCGCATTACCGCTGCCGACGTGCGCGCGATGCGCAACGAGATCATCCCGATGGGCGATTATACCGCGCTTGTCGTCGAGGATACCGGCGCAGGCATCGCGCCCGAGAACCTGGGCAAGATCTTCGAGCCGTTCTTCACCACCAAGGAGCAGGGGCGCGGCGGCGCGATGGGCGGCACCGGGCTGGGGCTTTCGACCGTCTATGGCATCGTCAAGCAATCGGGCGGCTTCATCTTTGCCGACAGCGAGCTGGGCAAGGGAACGCGCTTCACCGTCTACTTGCCAGTCCACCGCGTCGAACCGGGAACCGTGCCGGTGCGGGCCGCGCCTGCGCCCGAGCGGCAGGGCGAATGGGCAGGGGGCGGACGTATCCTGCTGGTCGAGGACGAAGACTCCGTGCGGCTCGTGGCTGAGCGCGCGCTCACCCGGCAGGGCTATGCGATCACTACCGCGCGCGACGGCGAGGACGGGCTCGAGGCAATGCGCACCGCGCTCGAGGCAGGCGAAAGCTTTGACCTGGTGATCAGCGACGTAGTGATGCCCTCGCTCGACGGCCCGGCGATGGCGCGCGAAATCCGCAAGCTCGCGCCAGAATTGCCGATCCTGTTCATGTCAGGCTATGCCGAAGGACAATTGCGCTCCGATATCGACATCGCCGACATGCATTTCATTGCAAAGCCCTTTTCGGTCGCGCAACTGGGTGACAAGGTAGCGGACGTTCTGGCCGGTTAGGGGGCGGGGCGCAGTCGCAGAGATTATGGTGCTTATCCCCTTCCGACAAGTGCGGGCGGGTGATATGATAGTGAGATGGCGAATCGCACATTTTGGCGGGGGGTCGCGAAGCGCATCCCGTTTATCGACTCCGTGTTTTCGTTGGCCAACGCGCTGGGGGTCAACAAGATCATTCTCGGCCTTGGTGCTCCGGCTGTGAGCGCGTTGCTCGCAGCGTGGTCCTGGCTTAGGTCGGACTTTCCGCCTTGGGCGATCCCGCTGGGATTTGCTGCTGCGCTGTTCCTCGTGCTCGGTGTTATAAACTGGTTGTTGGGGATCATCTTGAGGGCAAAACAACTGCGGCAAATCGAAGTAGTCGATCGCGTAGGCTTGGCGGCAGAGGCAGAATATCTAAGCAAACAGATTTTCGCGCTCGCCGGGGAGCACGCGGGAGCAATTCAAGCAGGATTTTGGGCGGATTCACCGGGACCGACGAGAAACCACCAATACGCGGCTGTTGGAAAGCTAGTTGAAAAATACAGCGAGCGGTTTGAAGGCAAAGCTTGGGCCATCATCTACGCCGCTACGAAGCTCGGCCTTTACGATCAACGTTTTCACTTTTTCGCTCCTAGCGGGTCGCAATCTGACCATTCGATCAGGGAGATGGCACAGTTCCTCGCTCGCTTGGCCAGTGACCTTAGATATGGAAAATCCGATGACCCCACCAACCA
>JBIPOX010000051.1:0-7054 GCA_044378785.1 Novosphingobium sp. | reverse complement strand
TTTGCTGCTCATGATCTTTGCTCCAACTCGTCCAGGCAAATTTCGATCCAGTGGCCCTCGTCGAGCTGTCCGCCCCGTCGAATGGTTCAAGACTACCTGCAAGTGGAGCCTGATTCCACCGCGATTCCACTCAATTGCACTCTGATTCCGCTTGATTCCACCTCCATTGCACCCCGTTTGCACCAGACCCTGCACCAGAAAGCTAAACCGCGTTCCTGCGCAAGTTACACAGGTGCTGTCCTACATCGCCTGCCTGCGCTATGGTCCGGCTCGCTCCTTGATATTGTTGTCGCCCTGTCCCAGCGCCCTGTCCCAGCGCATGCGCGATATCGCGTTTTCCGTTCAAGCTGACGCGAACGGAAAAGCGACGCTCAGGCATGGGGCGGCGGGCTTTGAGCTCTTCCCGATCCTGATTGATCGGAAAGAGCTCACGTTTTGCCCACGCGCGATTTTCGCGTCACCCGGCAAGGTGTCACTTGGGGGCCTGTAACCCGCACAGTTCCGCGCCCCTGCGAGTGCGGACAGCGCAGCGGACAGGTGTCACTCGTGTCACTCTCGCTCGCGCAATCGTCTGAGGCTGGCCGGGCCCTATCCCCCCGGCCCGTAGGGCGCGATGCGGCACTGGTCGATCACGCCCGGTTCGGCGGCGACCACCATCGGGATCGCGTTGACGCAGTGCATCGCGGTGATGCCAAGGCCGTCGGCGTCGCCATCAGGCATTGCCAGTTCGATATCGTATTTCGGCGCGCCCTCGACGCAGATGCGGTACGAGGTTTCGGCCATGTCGCCGCGATAGTTCGGAGGGGCCGGCCAGCCTTCGGGGATGTCGCCAGCGTCGATCCAGTTGATGTGTTCGAGCAGCAGCTTGTCCTCGCCGCCGACCACGCCGATCAGCTGGAACCACACCGCGCTGGTCGTGCCCCTGGCGATCCGGCCGATCGCGGTGTCATAGTCCTGCCGGGCCGGCGCCGTGACGCAGGTCGTCCTCCAGTCCGCGATGGTCCAGCCCAGCGCATTGGCATTGGCCTCCACCGTGCCTGACCAGGTCGAGCGCAGCATGACCCCCGAGGATACCAGGGTTTGCGCATCGAGCGGCAGGCCAAAGCCCCAGATGCCGCGCCCGGTCGCCTCGTCGGGATAGTTGCCGTAGTTGGCGAATTCCTGGAGCCGCACGCGGTCGATCCGGTGCGCGGCCGAATAGGCAGCGACCGAGAGCATGCCTGTGGCAAAGCCGGGGTCTACGCCGCTGGCCAGCAAGGTCGCGCCGCCCTGTTCGCAGGCCTCGCGGAAGGTGGCGAGATTGGCGTCGCCAGTGGCGTGCGGGTGGATCGCGGAGGCCAGCGAACTGGTGACGACGTTGATCCCCGCCTTGAGGAAGCGCGCGATCTCGGCCGTGGTCTGGACGTTGTCGCGCACGCCGTTGCCGAAATAGGTGACGACATCGGGCTTGAGCGCAATCAGTGCGTCAAGGTCCTGCGTGGCAGCGATCCCGACCGCAGCGCGGCCGATCAGCTCGCCTGCGTCCTTGCCTGCCTTGTCGGCGTTCCAGGCATAGAGGCCGACCAGCTCGAGATCGGCGCGATCGAGCACCGCGCCCAGCGCGTGGCGTCCGGTCGCGCCGGTGCCCCAGTGAACAACACGAAGGGTCAAGTTATTCGGCCGCCTCGGCCTGGGCCTGAGCGAGCTGCGGGATTTGCGGGCCGCGCAGCAGGCGGCCGGGGAGGGTGCCTGCCACTGGCTCGTCATGCTCGCGGATGACCTTGCCGTTGACTATGGTCATGACATAGCCCTCGGCGCGCTGGTGCAGGCGTCGTCCGCCGCCGGGCAGGTCGTTGACGATCTCGGGGCGGAACAGCCTGAGCCGTGCATGGTCGATCAGGTTGACATGGGCGCGGTAGCCGGGCTGGAGCAGGCCGCGATCCTCAAGCCCGAACACCTCGGCCGGATCGCGCGCCAGCGACTTGACCATGGCCTCGAGCGAGAAGCGGTGGCCGTCGCGGTCCCGCACCCAGTGGGTCATCGCGGTGGTGGTATAGCTGGCGTCGCATACCATGCCGTAGTGCGCGCCGCCATCGCCAAGGCCGACAACGACGTTGGGATCCTCGAGCATCTCGACGACGTGATCGAGATTGTAGAGCGAGAAGTTGCCCAGCGCGCAGATCATCAGGTTGTGCCCGTCGTCGTCGAGCAGCCGGTCGTACATGTATTCCTCGACTGGCATGCCGGCGGCATCGGCAAGCGCCTGCATCGAGGTTGCCGGGTCCGGCTCGTAATTCGGAGCGTCGGGATCGAGCGGGAAGATCTGACTGAAATTGCGCGCGAATGGAAACAGCGGGTGCTTGGGATCGAGGTTGTCGCCATGCAGCAGCCGCTCGCGGGTTTCCGGCTCGCGCATCCGGGCGACCTTTTCGGCTAGCGGCAGGTCCTCGATCTCGCGCCAGGCCGCGGTCATGCAGAACGGGTTTGCAGTCGCGGAGAGCCCGATCATCAGGCCAATCGGGCGCGGGAACAATTGCGCGGTCATCTTGGCGCCGCCCCGGTTGGCTTCGCCGAGCGCCGCCATCAGGTCGCGATATTCGTAAGGCGCGCGCGCGCTTTGCGCGCTGGTGAAGGTGATGCGACGGCCGGATTTCTCGGATATGCGGCGCATGATGTCGAAATCGCCGATCGGCGGCTCGCCGGTGATCGCAGGGATCATCTGGAAGACGCCGCTGCCAGCCTCCTTCATCGCCGAGGCCAGGACGTGCAGTTCCTCCTCGCCGACATCGTAGGTCGGCACCAGTTCTCCGGTGGTGCTCTTGTGGACAAAGGCGCGAGAAGTGCCGATCCCGGCTGCACCCAGCTCGATCGCTTCCTTCATCAGCGCCTTCATCGCGGCAAGGTCGTCAGGTGTAGCCGCCTCGTGACGGATCGCCCGGTCGCCCATGACATAGACGCGCAGCGCCGAATGCGGGACCATGACTGCGAAATCGATGTCGTGGCCGCGTCGCTCGGCTGCGTCCATATATTCGGGGAAAGTCTCCCAGCTCCAGTCGAGCCCGGCGGTGGTGACTGGTTCGGGAATGTCCTCAACGCCTTCCATGAGTTCGACCAGCTTGGCGTGGTCGGCGGCGCGGCAGGGTGCAAAACCGATTCCGCAATTGCCGGTCACGACCGTGGTCACGCCGTGGTTCGAGGATGGTGCGAGATAGTCCGACCAGATCAGCTGGCCGTCGTAATGCGTGTGGATGTCGGTAAAGCCGGGGGTTACGACAAGGCCGCTGGCATCAACCTCGCGGCGTCCCTTGCCAGGAACAGTGCCGACTGCGCTGATCCATTCGCCGTCGATGGCAACGTCGCCAACGAAGCGGGGCTGGCCGCTGCCGTCGACAATTGTGCCGCCCCTGATGACCATATCGTGTTGAAATTCGGTCATGTCCATGCTCCCAAAACACCCGAGACTCGCGCGGCTCGATAATACTATCTGGGTGTATCATAAGGCAACTTGGCGCGCGGTCCAACCCGTTGTCCGAACACCCGGATAAGGTCCGCATCCGGATTAGGGCGGTTTGCAACGCTTGCATGTTCGATTTTGTGGCGAGGTGAGGATTTGTGGCCACACTTCCGCTGCCAAGCCGCTTGACGAGCGCGTTAGAAATGATGCAGTCACGGTTCCGGTTGTTGGCCGGGCCTTGTTTTGGCTCGCTTTGCTGACGAAAAAGCAAAAAGTCTGCCAGGGAGAAGACAGGATGCATTACGGTAAGCTCGTCTCGCGTTTGCTCGCGAGTTCCGCCATTGTCGCCACAGGTGGAGTTGCCTCCACGGCGTTTGCCCAGGCAGCGGATGATAGCTCGGGTATCCAGGAGATCATCGTCACCGCGCAAAAGCGCGAGCAGAGCATCCAGGACGTTCCGGTCGCGGTTACCGCGCTGTCCCAGGACTCCTTGGAGGCAAACCGCATCACCAGCGCGGCAAACCTCACCGGCGTTGTCCCGGGTCTTGTCGCGCGGCAGACCGCAGGCGCGCTGGGCGCGATTTCCTTCGCCATGCGCGGCGTCAACGCCAACCCTTCGGCACCGCTGCAGGACAAGCAGATCTCGATGTATATCGACGGCGTCTATATCGGCGGCAGCCGCGGTACGCTGAGCGAGCTTCCCCCGCTTGAGCGGATCGAGGCACTGCGCGGACCCCAGGGTACGCTGTTCGGTCGCAACTCGACGGCTGGTGCAGTGAGCATCATCACGCGTCAGCCCAAGGGCGAACTCGCCTTCGAGCAGGCAGTCACGGTTGGCAATCAGGATCATCTGCGAACTGCGACGACAATCGATACGCCGCAGATCGGGCCGTTCAGCGCCTATGTGACTTACATCCACGACGAGAATCGCGGCGATGTGCGCAATCTCGGTGCCGGTACGGTGTGGGATCGCACCAACCCCTTCACCAAGGTCGGGCGGCAGACCTCGCCGAAATACACTGGCGGCCGGAATTACGAAAACGTGTTTGCAGCGCTGCGGTTTGACAATGGCGGTGACGTTACCGCCAGCTACAAGTTCGACTGGAGCAAGGGCAGCTTCGTCGGCGATGCGCGTTTGACCCCGGTGATTAATACCGTGGGTGAGCGCGTCAATCTGGCCGCGCCGCCCATCGCTGGTTCCGATCTGCGCAACTACATGGGCAATTGGCAGACATTCCCGGTGCCCAATGTTATCGGCAACCTGCTGACTCAGCTCATTGCCGCGCAGCCCCCGGGCGGCGGCAGGTATGGGCCGATCACGCTGTTCCCCAACGATCGGCGCCCCGACGCAGCCAACCAGGCCTGGGCCACTGAGGGTTTCCAGCGGGTGCAGGGCCACAACTTCACGGTCGAGTGGCAAGCGAGCGATGACCTGACGATCAAGAACATCTTCGGTTACCGCAAGAATGCGGTGTTCTCGGGCGGTGCCTCGATTGCGGGTCTTTCCGGTATCGAGTTCAATGCCGGGGGCGTAGTGCCCTATGCCACCTTCATCGCGATCTCGACGGTTCCGGGCTTTGCGACTCTGCCTGCGGTCAACCAGGGCCCGATTATTCAGGGCATAGCCAACAGCCTGGCTCCGATTGCCGTGGCAGGCCTCTACTTCTCGCCCTATGAAGGGCAAACCTACGGTCGCCACTGGCAGGTCAGCGATGAAATCCAGCTCAACTATTCGACCGACAAGCTGAACCTGACGACGGGTGCGGTGTTCTTCAAGGCGAAGACAACCGACATGGGCATCGAAGGTTTCGTCGGCAACTATGCCTTCACTCCGATTCCCCAAACGCTTCCCCTTGGCGATGCAGCACGAGGCTACGGCCATCACCGTGCCGACGGCACGACCAAGTCCTATGCCGTCTATGCCCAGCTCGAATACAAGTTCACCGACCAGCTCGGCCTGACAGTCGGCGGTCGCTGGACCAAGGACGACAAGGTTGGCCGCTATCGCGACCGCGGTACCTTTGTTGGTAACCGCAACACCGGCGGCGTGCTCAACTACGGCCTGGATCTGCCGGGAGTGAACAAGGAGGATCGTTTCACCTATTCGATCGGCGTCGATTTCAAGCCGACCGACGACCTCCTGCTCTACGCCAAGTACTCGACCGGTTTCCTCTCGGCGGGTGTCTATGCCGACATTCCGTTCGCGGCGGAAACCGCCAAGTCCTGGGAAGCGGGCTTCAAGAGCTCGTTCTGGGATAATCGGGTCCGTTTCAATGTCGCGGCCTACAAGGTCGACTATGACAACGCCCAGGTCACCTCGAGCGGTCGGGCGATCAGTCGTCCCGATCTCACCATCGGGGTTATCAACTACGGCGATCTCACAGCCAAGGGTGTCGAGGCAGACCTCAATTTCATCCCGTTCGAAGGATTTACCCTTGGAGGTACTGTCGGCTATACCAAAAACAAGCTGATCGATCCGATCGACGTGCTTGCTCAGGGCTACCCAATCAAGCCAACCGGCCAGCCACGCTGGGTCGGCACAACCTTCGCTCAGTACCAGTCCCAACCGCTGTGGGGCGATGCGACGCTGCTGCTGCGCGCCGACATGATCTTCCAGAGCAAGTCGCGCGTGCTCAACTCGCACGAGATGGTAGTCGATTTCCCGGTCTTTGCTCCTTACGAATTCATTCCTGCCAAGCAGCTGGTCAATGCCCGGCTCGCTCTTCAGAATATGGATATTGGCGGAGCGGAAGTGGAATTCGCGCTGTGGGGCAAGAACATCTTCGACAACAAGAAGGCGCTCTACGCTTTCCAGTATCCGCAGTTCCTGATGACGACGACGTACGAAAAGGCGCGGACTTACGGCATCGACATGATCGTCAAGTTCTCGTCCGACGGTGCCTAGCCGCTGCCTCCGCCGCCACCCCCGCCGCCTCCGCCACCACCTCCGCCGGCAGCTCCTGCGACGATGACCTGCCCCGATGGTACGGTCGTGAGTGTCAACGATGCGTGCCCGCTGCCGCCGCCACCGCCGGCACCGGAGCCCGAACGCGGCTAGGCTCGGCTAAACTCAAAATCCCTCCACCGAGGGCACAGTGCGAAGGGGCCGGAGCAATCCGGCCCCTTTACGCATGTCGGCAGGGCACCAGTTATTGCCCGCATCGACAGCGTTGGAGAAGCCGTCGGTCAGCTTGCGGGAATCAGGGCCGGCAAGGGTATTTCTTGCGCATCAGGTCGGCCACTGCGTCCTTGAGCGTCATTTGGGTGTGCAGGCTGACCGGGTAACGCTGCACGCCATCGAGAAATTCGCCCTGGCTTAGCCGACCCTTGGCCGGGCCGCAGCTGTGCGGCGGGCGCCCGGCGGCCTTGTCGGCCCTGAGGCGCGCCGCATAGGCCAGGCCCGCCGCTTCGCCCTCGGCCTTAAGCCTTGCTATCTCGGGGCTGCCAAGCGCGAACAGGCCCTTCTTGAGTAGCGCCTCGTAGCGGCTGAGGAAGGTCGCCAAGGTCATGTCGCCGGTCGCGGCCTGGAGCGGGGTCGCGGCGAGCGCGCTCGCCAGCATTGCGGCCAGGGCCGTGCCGGTGAGCGCCGCGCGCATAGACTGCCGTCAGGCCCCTTGCGGG
>JBIPOX010000050.1:0-7111 GCA_044378785.1 Novosphingobium sp. | reverse complement strand
GTTTGCACCACCGGCATCATCCTGGGCGCGGGCTATATGCTCTGGCTTTACCGCCGTGTCGCCTTTGGTGAGCAGAAGAATGCCGATGCCGCTGCGATGAAGGACCTTGTCCCGCGCGAGCTGGCGCTGGTGATCCCGCTCGCTCTCGCGGTGCTGTGGATGGGTATCTACCCCGAAAGCTTCCTTGCCCCGATGCGCAAGGACATTGCCGCGCTCGATGCACGAATCGTGCGTGCCGCGCCTGAGGGCGATTCGCGCCTCAAGCTCGGTGTCGCCAAGGCCGAGGCCAAGGATGCCCACGCAGCAGACAAAGCGCATGGGGGAACGCACTGATGGACCTTGCCAACTCCCTTGCCCTGGTCGCGCCAGAAATCCTGCTGTCGGTCTCGGGCCTGATCCTGTTGCTTGCTGCCGCCTGGGGTGGTGACAAGGCAGCGCGGCCGATTTCGTGGCTAGCGATCGGGGTGCTGGTCGTCGCTGGCATAATGGCCGCACCGGCGCTGTGTTCCGGCGCAAGCGGGCTGGAAACCGTGGCTTTCCTTGGCCAGCTGCGCGCCGATGCTTTCGCCAGTTTCGCCAAGCTGCTGGTGTACATAACCGCTGCCGCGGCCTTGCTGCTCGCCCCGCCATTCTTTGAGCGTTACGGCGCGATGCGCTCCGAATTTCCGGTGCTGATCCTGTTCGCGGCGCTGGGCATGGGCATCATGGTCTCTGCAACCGACCTGATTGCACTCTACATCGGCCTCGAACTCAACTCGCTTGCCGCTTACGTGCTCGCCTCGTTCCTGCGCACCGATGAGCGCTCGGCCGAGGCCGGCCTCAAGTATTTCGTGCTTGGCGCTCTGGCCAGCGGCATCCTGCTGTTCGGCATGAGCCTGACCTACGGCTTTACCGGCACGACCACCTTTGCCGGGATTCACGCCGCGCTGTCGGGCGATCTGGGAACCGGCGCGCTGTTTGGCATCGTCTTCATGCTCGCAGGTCTTGCCTTCAAGATCAGCGCGGTGCCGTTCCACATGTGGACACCCGACGTCTATGAAGGCGCGCCAACCCCGGTGACGACCTTCTTCGCCACTGCGCCCAAGGTTGCGGCGCTGGCGCTGATGATGCGGGTCTCGCTTGATGCCTTCGGAGCGCAGGCAGACGCCTGGCGGCAGATCGTGATCTTTGCCGCACTCGCCTCGATCGTGGTGGGTGCGTTGGGCGCGATTGGCCAGACCAACATCAAGCGGCTGATGGCCTACTCCTCGATCAACAATGTCGGCTTCATGCTGATCGGTCTGGCCGCTGCGACCCCGGCAGGAGCCTCAGCCATGCTGGTCTACCTTGCGATCTATGCAGCGATGTCGCTGGGCAGCTTTGTCGCAGTGCTAATGCTCAAGGATGCGCAGGGCAACCAGGTCGAAACGATAGCCGATCTTGCTGGCCTGTCGCAGCATCGCAAGGTGCTGTCGGCCTGCATCGCCATGCTGATGTTCAGCCTCGCCGGTATCCCGCCGCTGTTCGGCTTCTGGGGCAAATTCGTAGTCTTCCAGACCTCATCGCTCTTGCCGCGATTGGCATCGCGGCTTCGGTGATCGGGGCATTCTACTACATCAAGATCGTCAAGATCATCTATTTCGACGAGCCCGCAAACACGATTACTGGCAAAAGCGACTGGGCCCATCAGGCTATCCTGGCGCTGTGCACGCTGGCAATCTCGCCGCTGGGCTATCTGTTCACCGTCTGGCTGGGCGGCATGGCTGGCAATGCTGCAGCGGCGCTGTTCGCTGCGGCATGAACCGGCGACGGGACGACCGTCGAGATGATCGAGAAACTCCCCGAGACCGGATCGACCAACACCGATCTGCTGGAGCGTCTGCGCGCGGGCGAGCGCCTTCCCGAGGGAAACTGGCTCATTGCCGATCGCCAGACCGAAGGACGAGGACGGCAAGGCCGCGACTGGTTCGATGGTATCGGCAATTTTATGGGCTCGACCGTGGTGCATCGCCGCCCCGGCGATCCGCCAAGAGAAACGCTCGCGCTGGTGGCGGGCCTGGCCTTGCACGAAGCGGTGGCGTGGCACCTGCCGGGCGAGGCCGAGCTGCGCCTCAAATGGCCCAATGACCTGCTGCTTGGCGGGGCCAAGCTCGCCGGTATCCTGCTAGAGGCTCAAGCGGACGCAATCGTGGTCGGAATTGGCGTGAACCTGGTCAGTGCTCCTGACGTGGCGGGCAGGGCTACCACCGCGCTCTCCCGCTTCGGCACTGCGCCCGAGCGCGACCTGTTCGCCACTGACCTGGCGCGCGCATTTGCAATCGAGCTTGAACGCTGGCGCGCCACCGACCTTGCTCCGCTGCTGCGCCGCTGGACTGCGCTCGCCCATCCCCTGGGCACGCCGATGCAAGCGCGTGGGCCGGGCGCAGGGCAAATCACCGGCACATTCGCCGGGCTGTCACCGCAAGGCTCCCTCTTGTTGCGGTTGGCGGATGGCGCAATGCATGCCATCCATGCAGGTGAAGTGTTCCTGGCCGCTGATGGCGACGATGAAACGGTGAAAGACTGATGCTGCTGGCAATCGACGCAGGCAATACCAACGTGGTCTTTGCGCTCTACGAAGGGCGCACGATCAAGACGCGCTGGCGCATTGCCACCGATGCGCGCCGCACGGCAGATGAATATGCCGTCTGGCTGGTCCGGCTGATGGAGATCGAGGGATACGATCGCTCGCAAGTCTCGCAGATCATCGTCTCCTCGGTGGTGCCGCGCGCACTCCACAATATCGAGGTGCTGGCCAACCGTTACTTCGGCAAGCCGCTGCTGGTGGCAGGCAAGGATCCAGCCAACTACGCGATCGACATCGATGTCGAGGAGCCGCGTTCGCTTGGCGCGGACCGTGCGGTCAATGCAGTTGCCGCCCACGCCCGCTATTCGGGCGATCTCATCGTTGTCGATTTCGGCACCGCGACCACGCTCGATGCGGTTGATTTCAATGGTGCCTACAAGGGTGGGATCATCGCCCCGGGCATCAATCTCTCGCTCGATGCGCTGGTAGGCAACACCGCCATGCTGCCGCGCATCGCCATCGAGGTGCCGGGCAGCCGCAGCGTGATCGGTCGCAATACCGAGGAGCAGATGCTGATCGGCGTTTTCTGGGGCTATGTAGCGATGATGGAAGGGCTGATTGCGCGCATGCGCGAAGAAATCGGCCGTCCTGCGCGGGTTATCGCGACGGGCGGCCTGGCTGTCCTGTTCGACGAGGCTACCGACATTTTCGACGCGGTTGACCCCGACCTCACTCTCGATGGCCTGGCATTGCTGGCGGAGCGGGCGGCCAGCCAGTGAAACCCGGCAAAGAACTGCTGTTTTGCGCGCTCGGCGGGTCGGGCGAAATCGGCATGAACGTCAACCTTTACGGCTGTGACGGCAAGTGGCTGATGGTCGATCTGGGCATGACCTTTTCGGACCCGGACTACCCGGGTGTCGAACTGGTGTTCGCCGATCTCGATTTCATTGAGGAACGCAAGGCGGAACTGCTTGGCGTCGTGCTCACTCACGCGCACGAGGATCATATCGGCGCTGTGCCCTATTTCGCCGAAGACCTGGGCGTGCCGCTCTATGCGACCCCATTCACGGCGCGACTGGTGCGTGGCAAACTGGAGGAGGCGGGGCTGCTCGATCGGGTCGAGCTGATCGTGATCGATCATCTCGACGCGTTTCAGCTGGGTCCGTTCACGATGCGCTACCTGCCGCTTGCCCATTCGATCGCAGAGGGCAATGCCCTGCTGATCGACACACCCTATGGCCGGATTTTCCATACCGGCGACTGGAAGCTCGATGACGAGCCGCTGATCGGGGTTCCGACCACGGCCGCCGAACTGACTGCGATTGGCGACGAGGGCGTGCTGGCACTGGTCTGCGATTCGACCAACGTCTTCAATCCGGAACCCTCTGGCTCGGAGGGCGCAGTTTATCGCGGCCTGCTCGAGGAAGTGAAGCGGCACAAAGGCCGCGTTCTCGTCACCACATTCGCCTCGAATGTGGCGCGATTGCAGACGCTGGGCAATGTTGCGCGCGAGACCAACCGGCAATTGTGCGTCGCCGGCCGTTCGCTCGACCGCATTATCGCTACGGCCAAGGCCAGCGGCTATCTCAAGGACCTGCCTGAGACGATCGATTTCGACACGGCGATGGCCTTGCCGCGCGGCCAGGTCCTGATACTGGCAACCGGCGGGCAGGGCGAGCCCCGCGCAGCGCTGGCGCGGATTGCCACCGGATCGCACAAGATCAAGCTCGAATCCGGCGATGCGGTGCTGTTTTCAAGCCGCCAGATACCAGGCAATGAGCTGGCCATCGGCCGTATTCAGAACCAGCTGGCCGGTGACGGGATCATCCTGGTGACCGACCGCAAAGGCCTTATCCACGTCTCCGGCCATCCCGGAAGGCCCGAGCTTGAGGCGCTGTACAGCTGGATACGACCGGCGATGCTGGTGCCCGTCCATGGCGAGATGCGGCACATGCAGGAACAGGCGCGGCTTGGCCGGTCAAGCGGGATCGGCAAGGCCATCGTCCAGAAAAACGGCGATCTCTTGCGGCTTGCCCCCAATGGCCCACAAAAGCTCAGCGAAGTGCGGGCAGGGCGCCTGGTGCTCGATGGCGACATCATCGCGCCTGCGGACGGCGAGGGCATGGTGATGCGTCGCCGCTTGTCACACAGCGGGGTTGTAACGGTCGCGGTTACGGATAGCGGCGCGGTGCGCGTGGCGGCACTGGGCCTGCCGCTTGAGGAAGATTTCGCTGCCTTTATCGAGGAAGCGCAGCTCGATGTCGCCAAGGCGCTCAAGGCGGTGCGCAGCGGCGATCCGGCTGACCGCTCCGAAGCCGCTCGCCTGGCCGCTCGCCGCGCCGCGACGCGCTGGTGCGGGAAGAAACCGCAGGTTATTGTCACTCTGTTCGAAGACTAGGAAACCGCGCGATGCAGTGGACCTCGATCATCGCCATCTATGCCCTGTTCTGGGTGCTGAGCGCGTTTTTGGTGATGCCGTTCGGCATGCGCACTGCCGAGGAGGACGGCCTGGATCTGGTGCCCGGTCAGGCCGAAAGCGCACCAGCCACGTTCCGCCCGTGGCGGATCGTTCGGCGCACGACGATGCTTGCCGCGGTGCTGTTTGGCCTGTTCTATCTGAACTACGTGTATGGCTGGATCGGGGCGGACATGCTCGACATGTTCGGCAATCCCCCTGATCTCCAGAGCTGACGATCAGGTCCGCAACCGCTCGATTGCTTGCGCCAAGGCGACGTAAAGCTTGCCCATATCCGATGAAAGCAGAGTGACGCCCAAGGCCTTCCCGTCGCGGGTGGACAGGATTTGCCGCAGCATCGCCTCGAAATCGTGGATGTAACGGCTGACGTGATCGCGGAATTCATCGTCGCGTTCGAAAGCCTGCTGGATCGACTTGGCCTCTCCATTGTCGATCAGCGAGACCGCGCGGCGCGTGAAAATGCCGCGATCGCCGCGCAGATAGCCTTCCCAGGCGGTGTTCGAAACGTCCGCCGACAGGGCCTTGGCAATGTCGATAGCGTTTGAATTGAGCGATTCGGTGATCAGGGCAGCGCGGCGGGAGAAATCGTTGTCGATCTGCTCTTCGGCACGTTCGCGCGCCCGCGTCACCCGGCTTTCCAGGTTGGCAACCAGTTCATTGACCTTGGCCAACTGGTCGCGCAGCTGGATCGCAGCCTCGCGGCTGACCCCGGCAGCATGCGATGCCGCCTGCTCAAGCTGGCCGGAAATCTCCGCTGCCGCCTTGTGGATAGCAAGGCCAACCGCCTGCGCGCTGCGTGTCTGGATTTCCTTGGATATCCGCTCGATTCCCGCTGCGCCCTGGCTTTCGATCATGCCCAGGGTCTGACGCGCGCTGCCTTCCAGTTCGGCAATTGCCTCGCCAAGCTGGGTACGGGCCTTGCCCGCGACCACGTCGTTCTGCTCGTCGAGTCTGGTTAGCGCACCGGCAAGGCCTTCGAGCACCCGGAGGTGTTCGTCAGCCTTCTCGCGCATGCCTTGCTGCGCGGTGTCGATCTTGCCGATCAGATCGCCGAGCCCGGCTTGCGAGGCATCGACCCGGCCGGCGAGCATGGCACCGTCTTCTCCGGCCTGCTTCATCGCAGCAGCGAGGGCGCTGGCGCGCTGCTCAAGGTCGGACAGCGCTGCATCGGAACGGGTCATCGCCTCGGGCAGCAAGGTTCCGGCCTGGGTGGCGCTGGCATGGACCAGCTCGAACAGGCGAACGCTCGCTTCGATCAGGCTGCCGATCCGCCCCTCGGTCGCCTCGATCATGTTGCGCGCATCGGCCATCTGGCCGGCAATGCCCGAAACGGTCTGACCAACCCTGTCCTGCCATTCCTGCGCATTGCGCGCGACGTCAGCAATCCCTGATTGGGCCGAGGAAAGCCGCTCTGCCAGCGCTTCGGCGCGGCTCGCTGCCTCATCGGCATCCTCGCGGTGGGTAGCAGCGCGCTCAATCAGTGCCTGTTCGATCTCGTCGCTCTCGGTGCGGATCGCGACCAGGCGAGCGCCGAGCAGTTCAAGAGCCTGGCGTTCCGCTGTCTCGGTCGCGCTGCGCGCAGCATCAAGTTCTTCGGCGAGCGCGTTTGCCCGCGTCCTGATCGCAGCCAGGGCCTCGACTTCCTGGCTGTCGAGCCGGGTGCGAAAATCATCGCCGCGCGCGTTCAGTTCGGCAAAGCGGGCATTAGCAATGGTTTCGAGATGGACGCATTGCTCGCCAAGATGGGTCAGCGTCTTGTTGACATGGTCGCGCAGCGCGAAAACCTGAGCCTCGCTGGCTTGCCCGAATTCGTTGAGCCGGTTGAAGCCGCGGACCAGTTCCTCGATCTGACCGTGAGCGGTGCGGCCGGCATTGGCGATGTTATTGGTCACGTCCTTGGCCGAGCTGGCGATCACTGGCAGCTGGCCGCGCAGCTTTTCCATGTTTTCGAGCGCGGTTTCACTAACCTGCGCGATGGTTTCGACCCTGCTGCTGTTTTCCGAAACCAGCGCCTGCAGGCGGTCGGCATTGGTGCTCAGCCGTTCGCTCGCGATCCGGCCCAGCGATTCCAGGTCGCGCGCCTGGGCGGC
>JBIPOX010000324.1:0-2757 GCA_044378785.1 Novosphingobium sp. | reverse complement strand
ATTCGTCGAGGATGTCATAGGTGACGAAATCGCCGACATTGGGAATTTCCTCGGCCCTGCAGGCAACCTGCCAGACCTTGTTCCACAGCTTGTTGCCCTCCTCGCGGGCATAGGTTTCGCTGACGTAGGCTTCCTTGGGAAGCAGCACGCGGCGTTCTTCGGGCGGAGCGATGGCAAGGCCGTGCAGCGGCTCATTCATGCAGGGTTCCTCTGGTTCTGGAGAGCGGATGTCAGGCGGTCATGTTGCCGCCGCCGTCAAGGTTGACTGCCTGGCCGTTGATCCAGCCAGCCTCGGCGTCGGACAGGAGGAACGAGACCAGCGCAGCGACGTCTTCCTCGGTGCCGTGGCGTCCGCTCGGGCTGTGGGCGAGCATGGCGGCGCGCTCGGCCTCGGAGGTGTTGATCAGGATCGCGTCGGTGAGGATGATGCCGGGGCACACGCAATTGGCGCGGATGCCTTCCTTGCCCCAGCGCTGGGCGACATGGCGCATCAGGCCGTTGAGCCCGGCCTTGGCGATGTAATAGCTCATCCGGGTGGGGGCCGAGGTCTTTGACGCGCCCGACGAGGTATAGACGATCGCGCCGCCGCCGCCTTTCAGCATTTCGGGAATGGCAAAACGAGAGCACAAGAGGTGGCCGCGCAAGGAAACCTTGTGCATGCGATCGAACACGGCAAGGTCGGTGGTGACCACGTCCTTGTCCTCGAGGTTGCGCTCACGGTCGGTGGCGTTGACGTGCATCAGGTCGAGCCGGCCGTGATCGGCGACGACGCGGGCCATGGTGTCTTGCACCGAGGCTTCGTCGGTAATGTCGAAGCCGAGGGCCCAGGCCTGGCCACCATCGGCGCGGATCGATTCGATCAGGCGCTGGGCACCGGCCTCGTTGATGTCGGCGACGATGACTGTGGCACCTTCCGCCGCGAGCCTTCGCGCGGTCATTGCACCCATTCCGGTCGCGCTGCCCGCGCACAGCGCAATCTTGTCATCATGTCGTCGCATGCTTGTCACCCTCTCGCCATATCTATGAGAGCATAGCGGCTGGAGCAGGCGCAGCAATGACTGGAAAATAAAAGTATTAATACAGAGCTTTACGACTCGTTAGACAGGAGCTAAGCTAGGCTATCGTTTGGAGGCGCAGGACGATGAAACACTCCTTGATCACCAGCTCGGCCTTTGCCGCCGGCATGTTTGGCATGGTCGCTTGCTCGCCTGCGGAACGCGAAGACGAGCAAACCGAAACCGAACAAGCGGAAAGCGAAGAGACGGGAAGTGAGCAGTCCACGGATGAAGACGACAGCGGCGAGGTCGTCGATATGAGTGGCAACAAGCTTATCCCGCAAGAAGTCGGAGGGGAATAAGCCAGGCCGCGCTTGAGGCGCTCTACAATCGCGCGGCAGGTAGCAGGTGCGCGCAAGGCGCTCCCCAGGTGTCCTGTCGCAGAGCGATATGGTCGGCCAGCTGATCGGCGACATCGAGCAGATGCTCGCGCCTGTCCTCATTCGGCGTATCGGAGGCGCGGATAAGCGCGAGTTGGTGGGCGCTGAGCGCCTTGTTCAGGTCCATCGGCGTACTCCTCGGCGTCGGAGGTACGAGCATCCTCAATGCTTGCGCGGGTTAACCGCGATCATGGTCTTCTACCACGCGAACCGGCATTCGCCGAATCCGGATGCCTCGAAATCGGACCGGATCGCCGCGAAGGACGGGCTTTAGAGCGTTTTCCGTTCAAGCTGACGCGAACGGAATAGTGACTCCCAATCACTGCGCGGGCTTGTCACACTTTCCGATCCAGACTGATCGGAAAGTGCTTTAGGCCAGCCACGTACCAGGATTGGGCATCGGCACCTGCTTCTGCGCGTTGATCAGCGAGAGCACGCAACGCACCACCACCAGCACCATCACCGCCGGCAACAGCAGGAAGCCGATCAGCAGCAGCATCAGGAACACGCTGACCACCCCGCCGATCAGGCCGATCCAGAAGGTGTTGATCAGATACTGGTAGTGCGAAACCTCCCACTCGGCCTTCGCGTCGCCTTTCCAAACATAGGCCAGCACGACCCCGACAATCGAGGTCACGCCGAGGAGGAAGGACGAAAGATAGAGCAGGCTGACGATTGTCGGCTGGTTGAAATCGAAAGAGGATGCAGCTGGCGGCGGGCTCGACCCCAGTCCAGCGCCGGGCGGGGGCGTTGCGCTTTCGGCGCGCGGCGCGGTTTGCGGGATCATGGTTTCGGGCGGGCCTTCGAGGCTGCCGCGTTCGTCGCCCTGGTTCATCTTGCCGGTGCCCCTCTAGGTTAGCTCGGAATTCGATTATATCCCCAAGCAAGCGCGATGTCACCTTGCGCTTGCGAGCCCGTCCGCCTGCTCGCCACACCAGTCCGAGCGCTTGCCGCGCCACGGCTCAGCCAGCCCTTCGGCGACAAGCACCGCGCCGAGACTGCGTCCTTGCCGCTGGACCGTGCGCAGCAGACGTCCGTAACGGTCCCGCTCGCGCTCGCCCGCGACCAGTTCGACGCGCCCGGCATTGAGCAGCGCTAGCAGGCGCAGCTTGGCCAGCCGACCCAGTTCGGCCTCACGCGGGCACTGCGGATCGCTGGTCTCGGGCGCATTGATGTCGGCCATGCGGATCTTCTCGCCCGCCAGCCAGAAGGTGTCGCCGTCGACCACGCAGGTCACGCGCGGCGCCGAGGAGCACAGCGAAAAGACGGCGGCAAGAGCAAGCGCGGCGGCAGGCATGGCCTGCGCTAGATGGTCGAAGCAA
>JBIPOX010000178.1:0-4357 GCA_044378785.1 Novosphingobium sp. | reverse complement strand
CATCCATTTCGGAGAGAAAATGCCCGTGTTTGTGCGGGTTTTCAGCGCATCAGGAACAGGCTGGCAAGCGCGGCGCTCATCAGGTTGGCAAGGCTTGCGGCTGCCAGCGCGCGCAGGCCCAGCCGGGCGACCACTGCGCTTTGCGACGGCGCGAGCCCGCCGATCACTGCCATCTGGATCGCGATCGAGGAGATATTGGCAAAGCCGCAAAGAGAGAAGATCACAACTGCGGTCATGCGCTCCGACATGCCCGGCGCATCGACCAGCGCCAGGAACGCGACCACTTCGTTCAGCACCACCTTGGTTGCAAAATAGGAGCCTGCGGTCACCGCCTCGGCCCAGTCCTGTGCGCCGAGCAGCCAGAACAGCGGCGCAAAGACATAGCCGCCGATCTGCTGGGCGGTGATATCACCATGGCCGAACATGGCGCCGACCCAGCCGACAAAGCCATTGATCAGCGCGATCAGCGCCACGAAAGCGAGCAGCATCGCGCCGACTGCTGCAGCCAGCCGCAGGCCGGTCGAAGCACCCTGCGCCGCGGCCATGATCACGTTGGCCGGCCGATCGTCGCCGCCGTGCAGGCTGATTTCGGCATCTTCGGGCGAGGCGTCCGGGACTTCGGCCGGGTCGGGCATGATGATCTTGGCCATGGCGATACCGCCGGGTGCCGACATGAAAGCCGCCGCGACCAGATAGTCGACGCGCACGCCGATGCTGGCATAGAGCGCCAGGATCGTGCCCGCGACCCCGGCAAGGCCAATCGTCATCAGGCAGAACATCTGCGAGGGAATGAGCCGTTCGAGATAGGGGCGCACCACCAGCGGGCTCTCGCTCTGGCCAACGAAGATGTTCGCCGCGCCGTAAAGGCTTTCGACCCGGCTGATCCCGGTCACCTTGCGCAAGCCGCCGCCAATCCAGCGGATTACGAATTGCATCACGCCCAGATAGTAAAGGATGCCGATCAGCGAGGCGAAAAACACGATGGTCGGCAGCGCGTTGATCGCAAAGCTTGCGCCAAGCGCATCGCCCTCAAGGTCGCCGAAAATGAAGCGGGTGCCTTCGCGAGCATAGCCAAGCAATTGGGTTACCGCGCCTGCTATGGCCTGAAGCGCGATGTTGCCTGGCGGGAAATAGAGCACCAGCGCAGCAAATCCGGCCTGCAGCGCGAAGGCGGCCAACACCACGCGCGGACGTATCGCCTTGCGATTGGTCGAGATCAGGATCGCCAGCGCGAAGATCAGCGCGATGGTTACCAATGACAATGCTGTCTGCTGCAATCGCCTGCCCCTGCCGCGCAATCGAGCCAGGTTACCCGGCCCCGATTGTTTCGCATAGCACATTTCGTGATTTGCGATTCTCCGAGCAGTACCTTAAGCCCCTGGCATGGATGACCGGCCCACCCCGATGCCGCTTTCGCTGCTGGTGCTGTGCACGCTCTATGGCGGCATGGTGACGATTGCCGGTGTGCTCGGCGCCAAACAGGTCGCGATCGGGCCGCTCGCGGTCGAGGCTGGCATCTTCGCTTTCCTGCTGCTGGTCGCGATTTCAAGCGCGATCACCCGGCTTTACGGCGAGCGCACCGGCCAGTTGATGGTGCGGCTTGGCTTTATCCCGCTGGTGGTGGCGATCGTGCTGACCTGGGTCGTGCTGAGCCTGCCCCCCGATGCCGGAATGTACCCCCCGGCGGTCGAAGCTTTTCCTGTCATCCTCGGGCAAAGCTGGCGGCTGATGGCGGCGGGCATTGTCGCTTACGGGGTTTCGGTGACGCTCAATGTCGCGGTTTTCGCCAAGTTGCTCACCCGCTTGCAGGGCTGGCCCGGCACGGCTGGCTTCATCGCGGCGGCGCTTTCGCAGATTGTCGATACCTTCCTGTTCATCACCATCGCCTTTTACGGGGTGCGCCCGGTGGGCGAGCTCTATGTCGGGCAGATGATCGCAAAGGTCGTGCTTTCGGCTGTGCTGGTGCCCTTGGTGATCCGCTTCTTCCTGTGGCTTTCGGCGCGTATCGACGCCCCTGCGATTTCCGCTTCAAATGGCGCTGGCGACCGCTAAAGCGCTGCCATGACCAGTTCCGATAATCCGGCCCCCCTGCAACCGGGCCTCGCCAAGGCCGAAACCCTGATCGAGGCGCTGCCCTATCTGCAGCGCTATGCAGGCTCCACCTTCGTGGTCAAATATGGCGGCCACGCCATGGGTGATCCCGAGCTGGCCTTGGATTTCGCGCAGGATATCGTGCTGCTTAAGGCGGTTGGCATCAATCCGGTGGTCGTGCATGGCGGCGGACCGCAGATCGGCGCGATGCTCAAGCGGGTCGGGGTCGAATCGAGCTTCGTCGATGGCCTGCGCGTCACCGACAAGGCGACCGCCGAGATCGCCGAAATGGTCCTGTCGGGCTCGATCAACAAGGAACTGGTCGGCTGGATTGCAGGTGCTGGCGGCAAGGCCATCGGCATTTCGGGCAAGGACGGCGGGCTGGTCATTGCCCGGAAGGTCACGCGCACCACCAAGGACCCCGACAGCAATATCGAAAGGGTGCTCGACCTCGGTTTCGTCGGAGAGCCCGACGCAATCGACACCCAAGTGATCGAAATCTTGTCGGCAGCGGGAATCATTCCGGTGATCGCGCCAATCGCGCCGGGCGCGGACGGATCGACCTACAATATCAATGCCGACACCATGGCAGGTGCGATTGCCGCTGCGCTGGGCGCCTCGCGGCTGTTCCTGCTTACCGATGTTGCCGGGGTACTCGACAAGCAGGGCAACCTGCTCACTGACCTCAGGCCCGGCGATATCGAGCGCCTGCAGCGCGACGGGACGATTTCGGGCGGCATGATCCCGAAGCTGGAGACCTGCGTTCACGCCGTCAACGCGGGTTGCGAGGCTGCGGTGGTGCTCGACGGGCGAGTGCCGCACGCGATGCTGCTCGAAATCTTCACGACCCAGGGCGCGGGAACCTTGATTCGGGCATGACCGGAGGGGCAGCGCTTGCCCCGCGCGCCTGCCATCGGCTATCACGCCTGCGCGCAGCAGCCGCGGAGAACCAACCTTGTTACTCGCTACCCTGATCCAGATCGTCGACCTTCTGATTTCAGTCATCGTCATGCTGGTGATCGTCCAGTTCGTGCTCAGCCTGCTGATCGCCTTCAATGTCGTCAACATGCACAACCAGTTCGTCGCGGCAGTGTGGCAGGCGATCAATGCCCTGCTCGAGCCACTGTTCCGCCCGATCCGGCGGATCATGCCCAATACCGGCTCGATCGACTTCTCGCCGCTGGTGCTGATCATCGGCTTGCAGATCCTGCGAATCGTGCTCGCCAACATGTATACGGCCTCGCTGTGACCCTGGCGATCTGACCATGGACAAGCGCATCGACGGCAAGGCTTTCGCCGAAACCCTTCGCGCCAAGGTGGCGGGGATTGCCGCTAGCTTCGAGGCCAGGGCCGGGCGCAAGGCAGGGCTTGCGGTGGTGCTGGTCGGCGACGATCCGGCCAGCCACATCTATGTGCGCAACAAGGGCAAGCAGACGATCGAGTGCGGCATGAACAGCTTCGAGCACTTGTTGCCCGAAGCGACGCCCGAGGCGGACCTGCTGGCTCTGGTCGAACAGCTCAATGCCGATCCCGCGGTCGACGGGATCCTCGTGCAGTTGCCGCTGCCCGGCCACATGGACGAGCAGAAGGTGATCGCCGCGATTGATCCCGACAAGGACGTCGATGGCTTTCACGTGATCAATTCGGGCCGCCTCTCGGTTGGCCTGCCTGGCTTCGTGCCCTGCACGCCGCTCGGCTGCCTGATGCTGCTGAAGGACCGGCTCGGCGCGCTCTCCGGCCTCGAGGCCGTTGTGATCGGTCGCTCCAACATAGTCGGCAAGCCGATGGCGCAATTGCTGCTCGCCGAGAGCTGCACCGTCACTGTCGCCCACAGCCGCACCCGCAACCTGCCCGAGGTGGTGCGCCGCGCCGATATCGTCGTCGCAGCGGTCGGCCGCGCCGAAATGGTGCGGGGTGACTGGATCAAGCCAGGCGCGACAGTGATCGATGTCGGCATCAACCGCCTGCCGCCCAGCGAGGACAAGCCCAAGGGGCGCCTCGTTGGCGATGTCGCCTATGCCGAAGCCTATGAGGTGGCGGGCGTTATAACGCCGGTGCCCGGAGGGGTCGGGCCGATGACGATCGCCGTGCTGCTGCGCAACGCCGTGGTTGCCGCGCATCGCAACGAGGGGCTGGAGCTTGCCGACGACGCGATCTGAGCCGGGCTTTGTCCAGCTGGGCTGGCCATGAGCGAGCTGTTTGTCTCGGCCTTCATCACCCTTTTCGTGGTGATCGATCCGCCCGGCTGCACTCCTATCTATGCGGG
>JBIPOX010000049.1:0-7185 GCA_044378785.1 Novosphingobium sp. | reverse complement strand
GAGGCCGCAATGGTGCTGTTCGGCGCGCGGGCCGGTCAGGCGGGTGAGGCGGCACGGCTGGCCCTGGTCCTGCAGGAGCGCGGGCTTGGCGGCCGAAGCGAGGATCTCTCGCAGCGGCTCGACCGGTTCGGTCACGAACGTGGCCCGGGCGCCGAGGCCTCGCGCAAATTGGCGGCGCGCTGGGCAGCGCGGGCGGAGGCGCTCTGCGGCAAGGCAAAGCCCTTGGAAGCCGGCAATCCCGCCATTTTCCTCGCCCTGGCGCGGCCTGACATGGTGGCGCGCAGGCGCGATGCAAGCGGCAAGAATTGGCTCTCGGCGGGCGGGCGCGGATATCTGCTCGATCCGGCATCGCCCCTGGCGCGGGCCGAATGGCTGGTGATTGGGGACGCTCAGGGGCAGGCCCGGTCTGCCCGGGTCCTTGCCGCAGCCCCGCTCGAAGCCGCCGAAGTCGAGGCGCATCTTGGCCATATGATCGAGCGGCGCACGACGCTGCGCTGGAACGACAGCGAAGCGAGGGCCGAGGCCCGGCTTGAACGGCAGATGGGTGCGATTGTGCTCGCAAGCGGACCCGACCCTTCGCCTGATCCC
This sequence comes from Novosphingobium sp., assembly GCA_044378785.1. Lineage (GTDB taxonomy): Bacteria > Pseudomonadota > Alphaproteobacteria > Sphingomonadales > Sphingomonadaceae > Novosphingobium. The sequence continues at coordinate 6,597 of JBIPOX010000049.1, read as the reverse complement.
TTGGTCATGGCCAAGTTCCTGGCCGGAATTGCCCAGGATCGGCTTGGCGATCTGTTGCCGACGGAACTGATCGCCCGCGCGGCTCATGCCGGGATTGGCGCGCTTTCGCCCGCAGTAGTTGCCGAGACCGCTGACCAGTGGCTTGCGCCGCTGCTGGGGGGGCGGCGCGATCTCGATCTGCCGCGCGGCAGGATTGCCGAGGCATTGCTCGGCTTGCTCGACTGGGACACACGCCAGCGGCTTGATCGCCTCGCGCCGCGCCACTTTACCAGTCCGGCGGGAACCAGCCACTCGATCGACTATGCCGATCCGGCGGGCCCCTCGGTGGAAGTGCAGGTGCAGGCGCTGTTCGGGCTCGATGCGCACCCGATGATTGGCCACCCGGGTGCTCCCCTTCTGCTCAAGCTGACTTCTCCGGCAGGCCGGCCGATCCAGGCAACGCGCGACCTGCCACGTTTCTGGCGCGGCTCCTGGCGCGATGTGCAGCGCGACATGAAAGGCCGCTATCCCAAACATCGCTGGCCTGACGAGCCGTGGACCGAAAAACCGGGTCTCGCCACCAAGAACGTCTTTTCAAGGGGCGGAGGCTGAATTAAGGCCAAGGCCATGACTGCAAGAATTTTCCAGCGTCCCAAGAACGCGATGCAATCGGGCAAAGCGCGCACCGATGCTTGGGTGCTCGAGTTCGCGCCAGCCGAAGCCAAGCAACCCGATCCGCTGATGGGCTGGGCCGGTTCGGGCGACACGCGTGAGCAGCTTCAGCTCAGCTTTGCCAGCAAGGAAGAGGCACTGGCCTATGCCGAGCGCTATGGCATCGAAGCGCGGGTCTTCGTGTCGCCGCCGCGCCGGCTAAAGCTTCAGGCCTACGCCGACAATTTTCGTTAGTGCCTGTTCCGTTCAAGCTGTCGCGAACGGAAAAGCTAAGCTCAGGCACCGCGCGCGCTTATCGCGCTTTTCCATCGCCAAGGGCTCGAAGTGCGCAATCACGCGCAGCCTTGCCATTCAGTGCCTTCGCCGCCATATGCGCCGCGGGAGTCGGGCGGACGTTTGCGTTCGCCAACTTGGTCAGGTCCGGAAGGAAGCAGCCACAACGGATTGCGGTGGGTCGCCCGGCTCCTTTGACCGACCCCCCGTTTCCTCCTGACAAGTGCGACGTGAACGCCTAGGTTCGGACGCGATGGACGATTCCCCCGACATTTTCGGCGACACTCCCGAGGAGGAGGACGCGCCCAGCGCTGCCGAACTCGAGGCTGCCGGGCAGGAATCGATGTTTGGCCCTGCCCACCCCGATCCTGTTCCCGCTCCGCCGCAAAACAGGGTACGCGAAGAGACGCCGCCGCCGGTACTCGTAGCTTCCCCTGCGAGGCCGAGCCAGGTCGCACAACCCTATCGCGTGCTGGCCCGCAAATACCGTCCGCAGACCTTCTCCGAGCTGATCGGGCAGGATGCCATGGTCCAGACGCTTGGCAATGCGATCCGGCGCGAGCGGCTGGCGCACGCCTTTCTGATGACCGGGGTGCGCGGCGTCGGCAAGACCTCGACCGCGCGGCTGATCGCCAAGGCGCTCAACTGCGTCGGGCCGGACGGGCAGGGCGGGCCGACGATCGATCCCTGCGGTCAGTGCGAGCCGTGTGTAGCCATTGCCGAGGGCCGGCATATCGACGTGATCGAGATGGACGCGGCCAGCCACACTGGCGTCGACGACGTACGCGAGATCATCGAGGCGGTGCGCTATGCAGCCGTGTCGGCGCGCTACAAGATCTACATCATCGACGAAGTTCACATGCTATCTCGCAATGCATTCAATGCTTTGCTTAAGACACTTGAGGAACCGCCTGCTCATGTGAAGTTCCTGTTCGCGACCACCGAGGTCGGCAAATTGCCGGTCACCGTGCTGTCGCGGTGCCAGCGTTTTGACCTCAAGCGGATTTCGGCACCGCTGCTCGCCGAGCACTTCGCCATGGTCTGCGCGAGCGAGAGCGTCGCTGCCGATCCCGAGGCGCTGGCGATGATCGCAGCAGCGGCGGAAGGTTCGGTGCGCGATGGCTTGTCAATCCTCGATCAGGCGATTGCTCACGCCGATCTCGATAGCGACGGCACGATCCACGCGGCACAAGTGCGTGACATGCTCGGGCTTGCCGACAAGGGTGCCCAGCGCGAATTGCTCGCCGCGCTGCTTGCGGGCGATGGCAATGCGCTGCTCGCCAGCGTCGAACGGCAATTCAATTACGGGGTCGAGCCGCTGGCTCTGATGCGCGCGCTGATGGAGCTGGTCCACTCGGTGACTGTGGCACAGGTTGGCGGATCGGTGAACGATCTCGCCTCGGCATCGGCCGAGGAGCGGGTAGCAGTCCAGGGTTGGGCGGGCTCGCTTGGCGCGGGCCAGCTGCACCGCCTGTGGCAATTGCTGCTCAAGGGCCATGACGAGGTGCGCGCTGCGCCCGATCCGCTGATCGCGGCGCAGATGGCGCTGTTGCGCGCCATGCATGCCGCCGACATGCCCGATCCCGGCACCCTGGTGCGCAAGCTTGAGGAACTGGCCGCCAATGCGCCGCTTGCGCCGGCTGCGGGGGCTTCCGCTGGTGCACCTGCCGAACCGGCTGCCCCGCCGTGGGAAGCGCTTGTCCAGCGTGTTGCGCATGCAGGTGGCGAGCATCTGGCCAATGTCATGCGCTTGCAAGTTCGGGTGGTCGAACTGACGGCAGGCAAGCTGGTCTACGCGCTTGCCGACGGTTTTCGCGAGGACATTGGCGCGGACCTTCGCGCTGGCTTGCTCAAGACGACCGGAGAGCGCTGGGTAGTGGAACTGGTGCAATCGGGCGGCGCGCCCTCGCTGGTCGAGCGTGAAATCGCCGAGCGCCAGGCGGCTGAGCTGGCACTTCGCGCCAATCCGCTGATTGAAGCTGCGCTGACCGCCTTCCCGCGGGCCGAATTTATCGACTATCCCGACGCGGCGCGCCGCGCCGGCTCCGCTTAACCCGAGGCAAGGACACATGGACAATATCCAGGAGATGATGAAGGCCGCCCAGCAGGCCAGCGACATGATCAACAAGCATATGGAAGAGGCCCAGAGCAAGCTCGACGCGATCGAGGTCGAAGGCGTTTCAGGCGGCGGGCTGGTCAAGATCCGGTGCACGGCCAAGGGCAAGGTGATCGGCGCCAGCGTCGAGGAAAGCCTGCTGACCCCTGCGGAAAAGACGATCCTGGAGGACCTGATCGCGGCTGCCTTCAACGATGCGCGGGTCAAGGCCGATGCTGCCGCCGAAGAGGAAATGCGCAAGGTGCGCAATTCGATCCAGCTGCCGCCGGGCTTCAAACTGCCCTTTTAACGCGATAGTATGCAAATCGTGCACATTTGTTCATTGCGCCGCAACCTCTGCGAGGCTATATTGGCGCACGCACAAAGGAGTTTGTCATGCGCGTCGTCATCCACGATGAAGAAAGCCTCGAGCCGATCACCGTCGTCACCCTGCCGGGACTGACGGAGAAAAACCTCGAGGAAAAGCAGCACTGGCGGGTTTCGGTGCACGATGGTGCCAATCAGCCGCGCGAGATGCCGGCCCAGCGCGCCTATTCGGATCGGCTTCGCTTCGTCGATCTGACCTTCGAGAAAGTCCGCCGGGTGACGATCAGCCATGGCGAGCAGATCACCTGGCGTTGCCTCACCCGCGCGACTGATCTTGCCATGCTGCTGACGCCTGACTGGCTGCCTGGCCAGCGTCCGGCGATCGACATGCTCCAGCGTGAGAACGAGCGTCTTGCCAGCCTGATGATTGGCTCGCTCACCTCGCGTTGACCGGCCGGAACCGGCCCGGCTCCACTTCGCAGGCCCGATATTGACGGCGCGATTTGCGCCCGGTCATTTTTGCGTCTTGCGATGCTCGCTAATCTTGGCAGTAATCCGCACGACGGAGGACCGAGAGGAGTGAGTTCCATGCGCCTAGAAGACATGGTGATCGTCAGCGTCGACGATCACATTACCGAGCCGCCTGCGGTTTTCGACAACCAGCTTTCCGGTGCGGACTATGCCTCCGCGCCCAAGCTCAAGGTTGCGGACGACGGTGCCAATTACTGGGAATATCAGGGGCGGCAGATGCGCAACGTTGCGCTCAATTCCGTCACCGGGCGCGTCAAGGAAGAGTATGGCTTCGAGCCAACCCATCTCGACCAGTTGCGCAAGGGCTGCTGGGACGTGCACGCTCGTATTGGCGACATGGACGTCAACGGCTGCGCTGCTTCGCTCAATTTCCCGAGCGTTGCGGGGATCGACGGCGGCCTGTTTATCCGCGCCGAGGACAAGAAACAGGCGCTGACCCACATGCGCGCCTACAATGACTGGCACATCGACGAATGGTGCGGGGCCTATCCGGGCCGGTTCATTCCGCTCGGCATTCTGCCGCTGTGGGACATGGACGAGACCGTCAGGGAAGTGCGCCGCCTCGCCGACAAGGGCTGCTTTGCCGTCACCATGAGCGAGAACCCGACCGTCGGCGGCATGCCGGGCATCCATTCCGGCTATTACGAACAACTGTTCAAGGTCGCGACCGAGTGCGAGACGGCAATCTGCCTGCACATCGGCACTGGCAATGTCTCGCCGCATTGCTCACCCGAATCGCCAGTCGAGGCCAACATCACGACGATGCCGATGGCGGTCTCATCCGGCGCGTCGGACTGGATCCATCTCGAAGCGCTTAACCGCTACCCCAATCTCAAGGTCTGCTTCTCGGAAAGCGGGATCGGCTGGATACCTTACCTGCTTGAGCGCGCTGACTTCACCCACGAGCAGCACAGCACTTGGACCCATTCGAAGCAGTACCTGAGCGCAGCCAAGCCAAGCGATGTCTGGCACCGTCAGTTCTACAGTTGCTTCGTCGATGATGCTTATGGCCTGAGGAATCTTGACCTGATCGGGGAGGATTCGGTCATGTACGAGATCGACTATCCGCATTCGGACGCGCAATGGCCCGATGCTCCGGAAAAGCTCTGGCCCTCGCTGCACTGCCTGACCGACGAGCAGATCGACAAGATTACCCACCTCAACGCGATGCGCGTCTTCAAGTTCCCGCTGTTCGACATGATCGCCAAGCAGGACGTCACGGTCGGCGCGCTCCGCAAGAAGGCGGCCGCCGCCGGGGTCGACACTACGCCGATTTCGTCGGGCGGGGCAGCGCCGCTCGCCGCCGGGGAGAAGCCGCGTCCGGTCACTTCGGGCGATGTGATGATGCAGTTTGGGCGTCAGGCAGCTGCGCCGCAACCCGAGCCTGCCGAGTAGGCTAGGCGCCAGGTTCCAGCATTTGGGGGCGGTTCGGCCAGTCCGGATCGCCCCTTTGCGTTGCGCGATAGAGGATTTGAGTCCACAGGCACGCGCGGCCTCGCCATTGCACGGCGTTCGGCCTGACCCCATATCTCCACTCAAGCTTGGCGGGCACAACCGTTCGCCGCATTAAATTCTTGATTCTGGAAACTTTGCCCGTGCTATCCCTTCCTCTGCTTCCCTTGCGCGACATAGTCGTGTTTCCGGGCATGGTCGTGCCCCTGTTTGTTGGCCGTGAAAAGTCGGTCGCGGCGCTCGAGGCTGCGATGGCCGGCGACAAGGATATCTTCCTGCTTGCCCAGCTCGATCCGGGCTGCGACGATCCCGACCGCGACGATCTTTACGACATCGGCGTGGTCGCCAGCGTCCTGCAATTGCTCAAGCTGCCCGATGGCACCGTGCGGGTGCTGGTCGAAGGGCAGGAGCGCGCTACGCTCCAGGAATTGCGCGCCGAACCGACCGCCGATTCCGAGATGCTGGTGGCCCAGGTCGAGACGATCGAGCCAGTCAGCGCCTCGGGCAGCGAGGTTTCGGCGATGATGCGCTCGGTGGTCGAGCAGTTTGGCGAATATGCAAAACTCAACAAGAAGCTCTCCCAGGACGCCGGTGATCAGCTCGGCGATGTCGACGATGCCGGCAAGCTTGCCGATGCTGTGGCCGCGCAGCTTTCGGGCAAGGTTTCCGACAAGCAGGCGCTGCTTACCGAATTCGACCCGATGAAGCGGCTGGAAATGGTGTTTTCCTTTATGGAAGGCGAACTCGGCGTGCTTCAGGTCGAGCGCAAGATTCGTGGCCGCGTCAAACGCCAGATGGAAAAGACCCAGCGCGAATACTACCTCAACGAACAGCTCAAGGCGATCCAGACCGAGCTGGGCGGCGGCGATGGCGAGGAAGCCAACGAGATCGCCGAGCTCCAGGAGAAGATCGAGAAGACCAAGCTATCGAAGGAAGCTCGGGCCAAGGCGCGCAGCGAGCTCAAGAAGCTCAAATCGATGCAGCCGATGAGCGCTGAGGCGACAGTCATCCGCAATTACCTCGACGTGCTGCTCGGCCTGCCGTGGGGCAAGAAGAGCAAGCTGAAGCGCGATATTTCGCAGGCGCAGGCCGTGCTCGATGACGACCACTATGCGCTCGAAAAGGTCAAGGACCGGATTATCGAGTACCTCGCAGTGCAGGCGCGCACCAACAAGCTCAAGGGGCCGATCCTGTGCCTGGTCGGTCCGCCGGGCGTGGGCAAGACCTCGCTGGGCAAGTCGATCGCCAAGGCGACCGGGCGCCAGTTC
>JBIPOX010000048.1:0-7195 GCA_044378785.1 Novosphingobium sp. | reverse complement strand
TTGCATGCCGTTCGCCGGGACGATCGCTCCGGCCAGGCCAAGCACGCCCTTCATGCCCGCGCGGGCATTGGGCGCGCCGCAGACCACCTGCAGCGCCTCACCGGTTCCGGCATCGACAGTAAGCACCTGCAGCTTGTCGGCCTGGGGATGCCGCGCGGCGGTCAGCACCTCAGCGACGCGGAACCCTGCCAGCCTATCAGCCGGGTCGTCGATCTCCTCGACCTCGAAACCGATGGCGTTCAATTTGGCGGCAACCTCGTCCACGCTCGCTTGCGTGTCCAGGAAATAGCCCAGCCATTCCAGCGAGAACTTCATGGCCGCGCTCCCACTCCGCCCGAAAGGGTCGGCTGGTCGAAAGCGGAAAAGCCATAGTGGCGCAGCCAGCGTACATCGCCATCGAAGAACGCGCGCAGGTCGTCCATCCCGTACTTGAGCATGGCAAGCCGGTCGACCCCGACGCCGAAGGCAAAGCCCTGCCACTGGTCGGGATCGAGCCCGGCGAATTCGATCACCCGGCGATTGACCATGCCGCTGCCGAGCAGTTCCATCCAGGCGTGGCCCGGTGCATCGCCGCTGCCGCCCAGCACGCGCCGCGCCTTGCCGTCCGCCCCGGTCTCCAGCGCGAAGCCGACATCGACCTCGACCGAAGGCTCGGTGAAGGGAAAGTAGCTCGGGCGCAGCCGCAGGACGATGTCCTCACGCTCGAAAAAGGCCTTGAGAAAGGTTTCGAGCGTCCACTTGAGATGGCCGAGGTGGATGTCGCGATCAATCACCAGTCCCTCGATCTGGTGGAACATCGGGGTGTGGGTGGCATCGCTGTCGCTGCGGTATACGCGCCCGGGCGCGATGATCCGCAGAGGCGCGCCGTCGCTCATCATCGTGCGGATCTGGACCGGGCTGGTGTGGGTGCGCAAAAGCATCCTGCCGCCATTGGGGGCGCGGTGGTTCTCACCGAAATAGAAGGTGTCGTGCATCGCCCGCGCCGGATGGCTTTCGGGCATGTTGAGCGCAGTGAAATTGTGCCAGTCGTCCTCGATTTCGGGGCCTGAGGCGACTGCAAAGCCAAGGCCGGCGAAAATCTCGGTGAGTTCGTCCATCACCTGGCTGACCGGGTGGACGCTGCCGCGGGCCTGCTCAGGCGCGGGCAAGGTCAGGTCGATAACCTCGCTGGCGAGCCGCGCATGCATCGCCTCGGCTTCGAGCGAGGCCTTGCGTTCGGCGATGGCTGCCTCGGCGTCGCGACGGTAGCCGTTATACAATGGACCGAAAGTCTGGCGATCCTCCGCCGACATCGCCCCCATCTGTTTCATCAGTGCGGTGATGTCACCAGACTTGCCAAGGTGCTTGACGCGGAGGTCTTCGAGATCGCCAAGTGTGCTGGCGGAACCGATCGACCATAGAATCTGATTGATATCAAGCGACATAGAACCCAATCTCGTCATTCCCGCGAAGGCGGGAACCCATCTCCAGCCTTGTCAATTCACGGTCAATGAGGCCAGTGGCGCAAATCCCAAACCAATCGCAAGATCGTCCCATTGGGGATTTGATTCCTCGATAAGCCTGATCTTCCATGCCCTGTTCCACTTCTTGATCCGCTTCTCGCGCTGGATCGCATATTCCATTGTTGCATGCCGTTCGAACCAGACCAGCCGATGCACTCCGTAGTCCTTCGTAAAGCCCTTGGCCAAGTCCTCGCGGTGCTGATGCAACCGCTTGGCCAAGTCTGATGTCACCCCGACATAAAGCGTGCCATTCTTGCGCGATGCGAGCAGGTAAACCGTCGGATCGAAGTATTCGTGCATCGCTGCATCCGGGAATGGATTCCCGCCTTCGCGGGAATGACGAGGGTTGGGTGATCAAGCCCGCCGCGTCCCATAGGCACCATTGCTTGAAATCGCAATCGGCGCGCTTGCTTCCGTGCCTTAGAATTCGCGCGCGAAATCGCCTGCCTCATCCCAGCAGCGCACGCCTTCGAGCAGAACCGGCTTGAGCACCGGGCGTTCCAGCCTGGCGAACTGGCGCGGCGACATGCCAGTGAAGGCGCGGAACTCGCGCACGAATTGCGGCTGGTCGTGATAGATGTCGTCGATTGCCTCGATCCAGGGGCGTCCGTCGGCAAGCATGTGCTGGGTAACGCTGCGAGTGAAACGCTGGCGCCGCAGCAGCATCTTGGGCGCAAGCCCGAAGGCGGTCTCGCAGACCCGCTCCAGAGTGCGGCGGCCCAGCCCGGCCCGATCGGCAAGGTCGGCTACGCTGGCACAGTGCGGATCGACCAGCGCTGAATAGATCGCATCGATCCGGTCCTCATCCTCGCGCGCCGGTTCGTGCAAGCGGCTGGTCAGGCCATCGAGGATCACTTCCAGTTCGGCGCGCGGATCGGCGGGGCCGGAAAACAGCCGCTCGCCGATCGGGCGGAACGCAGCGAAGGCCGAGTCCGCTTCGAGGCTGACGGCGCGGTTGGCATAGTCGCGCGCAGGGGCATCGACAAACCGCGACCAACCCGCCGGCAACAGGATCGCGCTCCATTGCCGCATCGGCCCGCACTCGAGGCCGGTGGCATGGTCGAACGGGCCAGCGACGCCCGACAGGCCATAGTTGAGCGCCTGATCATCGCGAAAATGCATGGTCATGCCGGGGCGATCGCGCCAGCTGACGATGCCCCACGACGGCATCACCAGATCGGAGATTGTCCGGCCCGGCGGCACGAGGATTTCGAGCAGGAAGATCGTCTGGAAATAGCGCTCCAGCCGCCCGGGCGGCTGGAAGTAGCGGATCGAGAGAGCCGGGGTTCCCGCTGGTTCGGAAGGCAAAACGGGCGCGAGCCGGTCCTGCCGATCCGCGCCCGTTCGATCCGATGTCATAGGCCAGTCCGGCTCAGGCCAGCGCCGCCCCTTCGACGGCGCTCAGGGCTTGCTTGGCCTGCGCGATCACTGCCGAGAACACGCCGCCCTCGTTCATCGCCAGGTCGGCCATGGCCTTGCGGTCGAGCTCGATCCCGGCAAGCTTGGTGCCATGGATGAACTGCGAATAGGTGAGGCCCTCGGCGCGAACCGCCGCGTTGATGCGCTGGATCCACAAGGCGCGGAAGTTGCGCTTGTTCGCCTTGCGGTCGCGGTAGGCGTATTGCCCTGCCTTCTCGACTGCCTGGCGGGCGATGCGGATGGTGTTCTTGCGGCGACCGCGATAGCCCTTGGCCTGATCGAGAAGCCGCTTGTGCTTGGCGCGCGTAGTGACGCCGCGTTTGATGCGTGACATGTGCTAGTACTCCTGTCTCAGTTGAGGCCGTAAGGCGCCCACTTCTTGATCGTCCGGGCGTCGGCGTCGGAAATGACGTCGGTGCCGCGATGCTGGCGGATGTACTTGGCGTTGTGGCTGATCAAACGGTGACGCTTGCCAACCGCGCCGTGCTTGATCTTGCCGGTGGCGGTGAGCTTGAAGCGTTTCTTCACACCGCTCTTCGTCTTGAGCTTGGGCATTTTCATCTCCTTGGTCAGAGACACGTTCGGCGCCCTTACTGTGCGAGGCAGCGAAAGGCAAGCACGATCAGGTCTCGCTCCGAGCTTCGCGAAGTGCCCGGAACGGTTCAAGCCCCTCCTCGGTGAGCCAGCGGCGGAAATCGCCATGTACGATTGGCCGTGCGCCATCGGGCAGGGCGCGGTTCCAGACGTAGGCTTGAGCGCTGCCGCCACCGAGCAGTTCCACCTCACGACGCAGATAGAGCGAGGCGTCGGGCCAGGCAGGATCGAAATCCTCGTAGGCGTCGATCCGGGCAAGATCGGCAGGCGTGAAATGGGGCTGCGCTTCATAGACCATGCCGAGCGCCTCGCCGCTGCCTCCGAGTGCCAGAGCGGGGTACCATCCGTCGGGATCGGGGATCGAATGGAGCATGCCGCGCACGCGCGCCGGAGCAATCGGTGCGAGCAGGCCATTCAGATCGTTTGCAACCGCGTTGCAGCTGCCTTGCAAAAGCGTCCCATAGAAGAAAAACGCATGTCCGGACTGTCCTTGCAGGCTTCCGCGAAGGCCTGTCCTCTGCCAAGAGAGCAGTCAGGATCAGACCGGGAGACAGGGCCAATGGCCATCGTTCACAGCTATGACATGACCGCCGCGACTGGCAAGGCAGGCGATCTGGGCAGCGCGCTCGAGGCGCTGGCCGAGGCGGTCAAGACCATCGCCGGGTCGCAAGGCGCGATGCTGCTGCGCGACGTCAAGGACACGCAGCGCTTTGTTTTCCTTGAGTTCTGGGCAGACGAAGCCTCGCGCAAGGCGGCTGGCTCGCAGCTTCCCAAGGACGTGATGGGCCAGATCATGGGCGCGATCACCGGGCCGATCGGCATGGCCGATTACGACCGGGTGGCTGGGTAAGCCATTGATCTGTCAATGATTGCAGGCTAGCGCCGCGATCACGTCCTCGAGCCGCGCCGGGTCGCCCAGGGCCAACACATGCCCGTCTGAGGCCTGGTGCAGCGGATCGCCATTCCAATCACACATCATGCCGCCCGCACCCTCGACCACGGGCACCAGCGCGGCCCAGTCGTGCAGCTTGAGCCCGGCCTCGCAAACCAGATCGATATGCCCCGAGGCGAGCAGCGCATAGTTATAGCAGTCGCCGCCCATCATCATCCGCTTGTGATCGGTGCGGGCAGCAAGCGCCATGAAATGCGCGCCCTGATGGTCGTCGAAATAGTGCGGGCCGGTGGTCGCCAGCATGGCCGCCGACAGGTCCCGGCAGGGCCGGGTCCGCGCTTCCTTTCCATTGAACAGGGTCGGCCTGCCGCTTGCCCCCACCCAGCGCTCCTTCACGATCGGCTGGTCGATCACGCCGAGCACCGGGAAACCGTCGACGAGCAGCGCGATCAGGGTGCCAAAGATCGCCCGTCCGCCCATGAACGAGACGGTGCCGTCGATCGGATCGAGCACCCAGGTGCGACCCGTCGTGCCCTCGTGGGTCCCGAATTCCTCGCCGATCACGCCATCGCGCGGCGCTTCGGCCTTGAGCATTCGGCGCATGGCTTCCTCGGCAGCGCGGTCCGCTTCGGTTACCGGCGTGGCATCACCCTTGCGCTCGGCATCGAGGCCAGTGCGGAAATGCGGCCGGATCGCTGCCCCTGCCGCCTCGGCAAGCCGGTGGGCCAGGGCGATGTCGGCATCGAGGTTCACCTCAGCGTTCCACCGCAGTGCGCAGCGGCTGGCCATTGACGACGATCCAGCTCGACACCGCGCGCGTGCCCGCTTCTCCAGCCTTGCCCCAGTGCACCACGCCCGGTGCGATCCGCACGCCTTGCCCGGCCTTGAGTATGAGGTCAGGCTCGCCCTCGCGCGACAGCACGGTTGAGCCGCCGATAACATAGAGGAATTCCTCGCCTGAATGGCGATGCGGCGGGATCACCATGCCCGGCGGCGCGATCAGGTCGCCGATCACGACATGGTGGCCCGGCAGGGCCGCGACTGGCCCTTCGAGCACCGGAGTGCTACCCGGGGCAGGCTGATAGACGGCGATGGTCCGGTCGGCTGGAGCAGACGCCTGCGGCCCAGCGCAGGCCACAAGCGCCAGACAGGCGAGAGCCGCCACGCCGCGCATCAATCGAACAGGCTCGAGACCGAGCTTTCGTCGGCAATGCGGCGGATCGCCTCGCCGACCAGTGGCGCGATCGTCAGGATGCGGATCTTGGTCGATTGTGCGGTTGCCTCGGTGGCGAGGATCGAATCGGTGATGACCAGTTCCTTGAGCGCCGAGCCGTCGACTCGCGCCACCGCTCCGCCCGACAAGACGCCGTGGGTGATATAGGCAGTGACCGAGGCCGCGCCCTGGTCGAGCAGCGCCTGGGCCGCATTGCACAGGGTGCCGCCCGAATCGATGATGTCGTCGATCAGGATGCAGGCCCGGCCAGCAACGTCGCCAATAATGTTCATGACCTCGGAGCTGCCCGGCTTGTCGCGGCGCTTGTCGACAATGGCCAGAGGCGCATTGTCGAGCCGCTTGGCCAGCGCGCGGGCGCGCACTACGCCGCCAACGTCGGGCGAGACCACGGTCAAGTCCTTGCCGCCGTTACGCGCCAGGATATCGGCAGCCATCACTGGCGCGGCATAGAGATTGTCGGTCGGGATATCGAAAAAGCCCTGAATCTGGCCTGCATGCAGGTCGACCGAGAGCACCCGGTCGGCGCCTGCCTCGGTGATCAGGTTGGCAACCAGCTTGGCCGAGATCGGTGTGCGCGGTCCGGGCTTGCGGTCCTGCCTGGCATAGCCGAAATAGGGCACGACAGCGGTGATCCGCTTGGCCGAAGCGCGGCGCAAAGCATCGGTGCAGATCAGCAGTTCCATCAGGTTGTCGTTGGCCGGAAAGCTGGTCGGCTGGACAATGAACACGTCCTCGCCGCGAACGTTCTCGTGAATCTCGACGAAGATTTCCTCGTCGGCGAAGCGGCGCACCGACGCATCGGTAAGCGGCAGCTCGAGATAGCCCGCGATCGCCCGGGCAAGCGGAAGGTTGCTGTTGCCGGCCAAAATCTTCATCGCGTGGTCCCCGTCTGCGGCCGGGCGAATCCGCACTGCGGCCTTGCCGCAGGCTCTAGCCGAAGGTCATGCGATTGCAACACGGCGCAAGCGGCCTTTCCCCCGTGAAGCCGCCAGGCATGAGGTGCGGACCTCAATCCTTGAAGGCGGCGCGGTGTTCGCCCTTGATCCAGCGCACCGTGCCCGATGAGGCCCTCATCACGACGCTGTCGGTGGTCATCGTCCCGTTGCGCAGCCGCTTGACGCCCTCGAGCAGCGAGCCGCTGGTCACGCCGGTCGCAGCAAAGATGCAATCGCCCTTGGCCAGTTCCTCGAGCTTGTAGATGCGGTCGAAATCGGAGTCGGCGATGCCCCATTTGCGGGCGCGGGCGCGCTCGTCCTCGTTGCGGAACAGCAGGCGGCCGTTGAACTGTCCGCCCACGCAGCGCAGCGCCGCTGCCGCCAGCACGCCTTCGGGCGCGCCGCCCGAGCCCATGTACATGTCGATCGTGGTGTCCTCGTCGGTCACTGCGATGACCCCGGCAACATCGCCATCGCCGATCAGCACGACGCCGCAGCCGATGGAGCGCAGTTCGGCGATCAGTTCGGCATGGCGCGGCCGATCAAGCACGCAGACGATGATCTCGTTGGGCTCTACCCCCTTGGCCTTGGCGACAGCCGTGACATTTTCGGTCGGGCT
>JBIPOX010000047.1:0-7220 GCA_044378785.1 Novosphingobium sp. | reverse complement strand
CGAGAAGCGCTGTCCGACGCTCGCTTGGCAACGAACGGTTTGGCTGCCCGGCGTCGCTCGAACCGGCTCGCCTACGATCGAGCAGGTGTGCTTGTTGGCAGCGTTCTGGCGATACATCATGGCAGGCTCAGGTTCTCCTATGTTCTTTCTTTTACGTCTAAAACCAGTATTTTGGGTGAGGGCTGCAACAGTTCCGAGATACCGGGTCGAGGCTCTTGCGAGACTCTGCAGATTAATCCACTGCCCTTCAATCGTTTGCGCCGCGTCCGCCGCAATCAGCGCGGAACAGTCGGCTCCGACAAACCTGACGATAACCCTGCCAAGACGGTGGCAATCTGGATTTTATGCGCTATAGGCCGATCAGGGACTATCGGATGGGGGCTGCTTCCCGCTGGATTGCGGCCAGTTTGGCAGTAAATTCCCGAGGCCGTCGCTCGCGCGCGTCTAGCTTCGGAATGCGAAGATGGCGTGCCTTTCGCAGCATGCCTGCGAAGTGAAGGATACGATTGAATGGCAAGCCAGGTCCTCGCCGCCCCAACCGCTTTCCCTGGGCTTAGCCCGCACGTAGTCTCCCGGATTCCGACCGTTCTGATTGTCGACAATGACCTTGACACCGTCGCCCATTGCGCACGGATGCTCGACGATCTCAGCTATCCACACATCGGCGTTTCCTCGGCGCGCGAAGCGCTCGATTTCCTCGCGCGCGACCCTTCGATCGAGATTGTCGCTGCCTCGACCCATATGCCGATGGGTGACGGCTTCGTGCTTATCGAGGAGGCGCGGACCCGGATCGGACCGGATCGGCCTCTCGCATTCATCGTCACCACCGAACAGATCACGGCCGACCTTGCTGTTCGCAGTCTCCATGCCGAAGCTGTCGACATGCTCGGCAAGCCGCTTAGCTTCGAGGACTGGTCAATGGCCTTGCGCCGCGCCAATCGCTATCTGGGCGCGCGGCGGGCAAGCGCGCAGGACGCCTCGATTTCCGGTTTCGGGCAGCAGCTCGGCGAGCTGATGACCATGCTTCAAGCCGTGCCTACCCGGCGCGAACGCGGCGAGCGCGAAGGCCTCGCAAGCGAGGAAGACATCGCCTCGACCCTGGCAGCGATCATCAATGCCCGCTCGTTGCGCGCGCGGTTCTTTCCCGGCCAGATCTTCGCCGATCCGGCCTGGGACATCCTGCTCGACCTGACCCGCGCCAAGCTGGAAGGCCAGCAGGTTTCGGTATCGAGCGTTTGCATAGCCGCATCGGTTCCGATGAGCACGGCGCTGCGCTGGGTCAAGCAGATGACCGATGCGAACTTGCTGCATCGCTGGACCGATCCCAAGGACCGCCGCCGGGACCTGATCGCGCTCACCGAACCCACCGCCGATCGCATGCGCGACTATCTCACGCTGGCACACAAGCGCCTCAGCGCGCTTTGACCGGTCGGGCTGCCGCCCGCGCCAATCCTACTTTTCGGGGTTCGGTTTGGCTTCGGTTGCCTTGCCGCTGAAATGCGCCTGTTCGGCCTGCTCGACTTCTTCCTGCTGGCTTCGCGCTTGCTCGTCGATAACGGCAAGGCGACGGGCGCGTTCGTCCTCGATCAGCTGGGCAAAACGGACCGAAGCATCGGTGCGCTTTTCGGCATAGGCCTGGTCGATCATGTTCTGGGTGCAGCCGGTCCAGCCGCCGGGCCCGCTGGGCGAGCAGCTCAGTGTGCCCGAATCGAACACGGTCTCGTAAGCCAGCACCTTGTTGTTCCAGACCTCGTTCTGCGGAGAGGCGGTTTCGCGCAGGATTTCCGGGATACGGTAGCGCTCGCCCTCGTCCTTGCGGGCACAGACCGTGATCTGGTCCATTGTCGAGACCGGGCAGGGATCGTTACCGTAAACGATCAGCGCATTGACGGTCTCTCCGGTGCCTTGCGCAACGGCTGGCCCGGACACAAGCAGCGCTGCGGCAATCGGCAAGCTGAGGGCTGCGGCGACAGGAAAGATGCGCGGCACGGTGCGTTACTCCTTGAACGAATGGCCGGGTGGCAGTGCCCTATATAGCGCGCCGCTGACGTGAATGTTAGCTGAAGTCGCTCAAACCCGTTCGGAAAGGCGGATGGCGAGACGGCAGCCCAGCCGGATTGCTCCCGACATCAGTGCGTATCCCGGTGCGCGCTCGGCTCCGGCGGCAAGGGCCGTGTCGCGGTGCGCGCGCTCGTCCTCACGAAAGGCGCGAATATGGCCGGAAAGCTCGGGATCTGAACCGCTTTGCTCGAGCACATCGAGCTGGTGCGAATAGTGACGGTCGATTTCCTCCTCGACCGCGACAGTGCAGGCCATCGCCGCTTCGGGGCCGATCAGCGCAGTAGCTGCTCCCAAAAGATAGCCCGCGCGCGACCACAGCGGCTGGAGCAGCGTTGGCCGTACCCCCCGCTGACTCAGCAATGCGTCGAAGGTTTCGAGATGGGCCTGTTCTTGGCGGGCCATCGCCGCAATTTCGCGCGCTGCCGGTTCCCGGGTTCCCATCACTGCCAGCTGACCGGCGTAAATGCGGGTTGCGCCAAATTCGCCAGCGTGATCGACGCGCAGCATCTTTTCACGAGCTTTATCAGTCATTTGGTCTCACTCCGACGCCTTGTCAGCAAGAGCGCAATAGCCAACGCTCCAGCCAGCGAGAACAGGAAATTCCATCCCGCGAGCGACACGCCGAACAGGCTCCACGGTGCGACATCGCAGCGCGCCAGCGGGGCAGCAAGCACGGCAGCGAGCGGATCCCCGCCCGCAGCCAGCGGCGCCGCGCAGGCAGTCAGACCCTGCCACCAGCCATATTCAACTCCGGCATGGAACGCCCCGATGGCGCCCGAAACCGCAATCGCCAGCCCGGCAAGCGCAATACAAGCGCGCTGCAACGGCACTGCAAAGGCCAGTGCGGCCAATGCGACTGCCGCGAAATGTGGCCAGCGCTGCCACCAGCACATTTCGCACGGATAGAGCCCGAAACCGTATTGCGAGATGTAGGCCCCGCCGAGCAGAGCCAGCGGAAGCCACAGCGCAACCTGCCGTGCCAGCCGCTCGGCAGCGGTCAGTGCCATGACACCCGCAGCCTAGTTGCGCCGCGCCGCCAGGGCGGTGGGCGCTTGGGCCCGGCGCAGGGTCTGGATCGCATAGTGGAGCTGGAAATCCTCGATGCCTTTGGCCTTGAGTTCCTCAGCCGTCTGGGTGAAACGCGGATCGTCCTTGCGATCGGTCTCGAGCTGCTTGTCGTCAAGCGAGACCTCGTTGATCAGATGGCCACGCAGGTCCGATTCGCGGATCGTTCGCTCGGCCCGCAACCGCGCGTCCGGATCGGACAATTGCGGCACGCGGATGTCTGGGTCGATCCCGCCCTCCTGCACCGAATGGCCCGACGGCGTGAAATAGCGCGCTGTGGTCAGCTTGATCGCGCTGGTCCGGTCGATCCCGATCAACGACTGCACACTGCCCTTGCCAAAGCTGCGCTCGCCCATGATCACGGCCCGGTCGTGATCCTGCAAGGCGCCCGCGACAATCTCGGAAGCCGAAGCACTGCCTGCGTCGATCAGCACAACCAGCGGCAGATCGCGGGCGACATCGCCCCTGAAGACGGTTTCGGCCCGGAAAAGCGCGTTCTCGCTCGCCACCCGTCCGCGCTGCGAGACGATGTCGCCTTGCGAGAGGAACAGGTCCGACAAGGCCACTGCCTCGTCTAGCGAACCGCCCGGGTTCGAGCGCAGGTCGAGCACGAGGCCCTTGAGGCCGCCGCTCCCCGCTGCCTGCTTGCGCATGGTCTGGACCGCACCGGCTACATCGCGACCGACATCGCGCGAGAACTCGTTGACCGAAATTACACCAACCTGGTCCTTGACCTCCCAGGTCACCGGTTCGAGCTCGATCACGCCCCGGGTCACGGTGACATCGAAAGGCTCCTGACGACCCGCCCGGAAAATCGTCAAACGGATCGAGGAGCCCGCCGGGCCGCGCATCTTGGCTACCGCCTCGTCAAGATCGCGCTCGAAATACAGCGCGCCATCAAGGTGCGTGATATAGTCACCTGCCTTGACCCCGGCCTTCTCGGCCGGGCTGCCCTTGAACGGCGAGACAACCTTGACCGCGCCGTCTTCCATCACCACCGACAGGCCAAGACCCGAATAGTTGCCGTCGATCATCGTCTCGAGCCGCTGCAGGCTGGATCCGTCTAGATAGGCCGAATGCGGATCGAGGCTGGTCAGCATGCCGTTGATCGCGCCACTGAGCAGCTTCTCATCGTCGACCGCTTCGACGTAGTTATCCTTGATGATGCGATAGATGGCAGCGAGCTTGCCAAATTGCATGCCAGATCGGCTGTCCACCGCGGCAAGGCCGGCAGTGGTCGCGGGCAGCAAGGCCACGGCAGTGACGAGCGCGGTTGCGCGAGCAAAGGATGCGATTTTCATAAGGACCAACATACAGGCTGCGCGCGCGATTTACCAGACGCACGCGCGGGCAGGCCTATCGTCAGGTGCCGCGCATGTAGAGCAGCGGATTGACTGGCTCCCCGCCCCTGCGCAGCTCGAGCCGGACCTGCCCGCTGGCGGGCTCCACCACGCCGAGCGGCGAGCCTGCCACCAGCCGCTCTCCGGCTTCGACATCGAGCCGCGCCAGTCCCGTTACCAGCGTCGTCCAATCGCCTGCATGCTCGATAATGACAATGCGGCCAAAACCGCGATAGGGCCCGGCAAAAGCGACCTGGCCGTTGGCGGGGGCGACCACCTGCGCGCCGCCGCGCGCGGCAAGCACAATCCCGTTCGAGGGTCGCCCGGCCTGGGTCGGCTCGGCAAATCCGGTGACCAGCTGTCCGACCACCGGCAGAATGTAGCTTTCCAGTCCGCGCGGGGACGGCGCAGCAATCGTGGCAGCCACCCGCGAATCCTGCGGCCGCAGCGGGCGCAGCACTGGCCCGGGCAGCGCCGAAAGCTGCGCGCGCAGACGTCCCTGCTGGCCGACGACCTTGACCAGGTCTTCGAGATCGCGAGCGCGCTCCGCAAGCGCAAGCGCCCGTTCGTTCTCTCGCGAGGCGATTCCGGCGACCCGGCGCGAATCGAGCCGCTGCTGGGTTTCAATCGCAGCCAGCCGCCGCTGCCGCTCGAGCAACCGGCCCTGCTCGCGCTTGAGCGAAGCGGCGGCTACCGCCTGCTGCTCGGCCAGATCGCGTACTTTGGCGAGCTCCTCGCGCAAGGCCGCAGTCTGGGCCTCGACTTGCGGGATCAAGGTATCGAGCAAAGCCCGCAGATAGACCGCGTCGCGCACCGAACCGGGCCGCAGCAGGCCAAGTATCGGTGGTCGGCGCGAAAGCCTCTGGAGCGCGGCGGACAAGCGGATCACTGGTTCCTGCCGCTTGGCGAGGCGGGCGTCGAGACGCAGGCGTTGCTGGCCCATCAACCGCAATTGCGCCTCGCGCGCCTGGATGCGCGCCTCGGTTTCCTGAACGCGAGCGGCGACCGCCGCTGCTTCGCTGGCGGTGCGTTCGGCCCGTTCAGTGGCGCGGCGCGCGTCCTCTTCAAGCTGTTCGGCGCGATATTGCGCCCGTTTGCCTTCGCGCACGGCGCGGTCGAGGGCAGCGCGGGCCTGGTCAGGATCACCGCTGACCCGCAAGGCAGGGTCCAGCCGGTCCTGCGCGAGCAAGCCCGCGCCTGCGAGCAGGCTCGCGGCGGCGAGCAGGCCGGTCTTCAGGGTGAGACGCGAGGCAATCATATACCAATGCCTTAGCCGTGCCGCTACGCCTGAGCTAGCCCGCACGGTGATAGGGGTGCCCGGCCAGGATGCTGGTCGCGCGCCACAGCTGTTCGGCGAGCATGGCCCGGGCCATCAGGTGCGGCCACGTCATCGCCCCGAAGCCAAGCAGGAGATCGGCTTGGCTGCGCGCCGCCGGGTCATGGCCATCGGCCGCGCCGATCAGAAAGCGCGTCTCGCGCACGCCTTCGTCGCGCCATTGTCCGAGCAGACGGGCAAATTCCTCTGAGGTCAGCGTCTCGCCGCGCTCGTCGAGCAGCACGGTGCGCGACGGCGAGAGGGTCGCCGCAGGCAGCTTGCCGCCCGTATCGGGAAGTTCGCTGTGCCGGCTCGGCCAGGTCAGCCGCCGCAGATAGCGATCAACCAGTTCGGCTTCGGGCGAACGAGCGATCTTGCCTCGGGCAATGATGTGCAGCAGCATGGTCTCGCCACCGGCCCGCGCTGGCCTCGCCCGGTTGCGTCAGGCAGTTCCGGCGGCGCTGTCGCCGAAGGCCCACATCCGCTCGAGATTGTAGAAACCGCGCACTTCCGGGCGGAACAGGTGGACGACGACATCGCCGGCATCGACCACGACCCAGTCGGCCGTAGGCAGGCCTTCGATGCGCGGCGAACCGCGACCCGAACGCTTGACGCGTTCGGCCAGTTTCTGGGCTATCGCGGTGACTTGCCGCGACGAGCGACCCGAAGCGATCACCATGAAATCGGCAATGCTGGATTTGCCCGCGAGCGGGATGGACACGACGTCCTGCGCCTGATCGTCATCGAGCGATTCAAGCACCATCGCCATCAGGGATTCGGAATCCCGGTCGATGGAAGGGGCGGCGGCGTCGACCTGGGCCGACTGGGTTTGCGCCTGGTTCATGTAAGGGTGAGTCTCTCCTGAAGCGAGCCTGCCGGACGGATCGCAATCCCCCCGCACGCAGGCAACCGATGTTTTCCGGGATATGTGGGTAAGGTGAAGCTGCGCGGCCGGATCACCGCGCGGGCTCGCTTGACGGTGTTTGGGTAATGCGGCGGCGGGTCAATCCATCACGCGAGGAACCGGTCGGAATGCGGCTGGCCCAGTCGGGGTCGGCGCGGCGGGCTTCAGTCGCCGAACGCCTGTCGGGATCGAAACGCAAGAGCACCAGGGTGGGCGCGCTCCACTTTTCCGGGCGTTTAAGGCTGGTCGCAGGGGTCCGGTATCGCCTGAGCCAGGCCATCGCGGGGCTCGCGATCGCCACAGCATCATAGCCGGGTCTGGCGATGACCGCAATCGGCATCAGCCGGGCTATCGTACGCCAGTCGCGCCAGCGGTGGAACTGGCCGAGGTTGTCGGCGCCCATCAACCAGACAAACTGGCATTTCGGCCAGCGCCGGAGCAGCGCCCGCAGAGTATCGACGGTGAAGCGGGTACCAAGCTCGCGCTCGATAGCGCTGACCTTGATCGGCGCGCGCCTGGCCTGGCTAACCGCCGA
>JBIPOX010000046.1:0-7275 GCA_044378785.1 Novosphingobium sp. | reverse complement strand
TTCTCGGCATGGACAATGCCGCATTCGGCAAAGACCGAGGGCATCGAGCCCGATCCAAAAATCCCCTCCGTCGCGAGCCCGCTCGACGGGCCACCGCCAAGCATGCCGCGCGGGTTCATCTCGGTGCCGACCGCCAGCGCCACGTCGTAAAGCCCGCTCTTGATCGCGATGAAAGCCTCGCGCACCGCGGTCGCGCCCGAAGCACAGGCATTCGAGACATTGACGCAAGGGATGCCGGTCTGCCCGATCTCGCGCATGATCTGCTGGCTCATCGATGCGGCGGCATTAAAGCTCGATCCGGTGTAGAACACTTCGACATCGTCGATGGTCAGCCCGGCGTCGTCGAGCGCCATCAGCGCGGCCTCACCGCCGAGCTGTGCGGGGGTGCGGTCGGGATAGCGCCCGAAGGCGATCATGTCGGCACCGATGATATAGGCATCGCTCATTGGTTCAGCTCCTATGCTGCGGTCGTTTCGGCCGAAAAGTGGAAGGCGACGTAGCTGTTTCCGTCCTTGTCCTTAGCGCCGCCGGCATTGTCGAACACCAGCCGCACCGGCATTCCGGCGCGCAGCGCGTCATGCTCGCAACCGGTCAGATTGCCCTTGAGCGTCAGCCCGTCATCGAGCGCGACAATCGCCGAAACGAAGGGCACAGGAATGCCAGGATAGCTGCGGTGGACGATTGACCAGGTAACCAGCTTGCCAGTGTCGGTGGCGCGGAATTCCTCCATCGTGCCGCGTGCGTGGCAGCGGCGGCAAGCGATAGTGGCGACTTCGGCCGCCGTGCCACACGCCGAGCAGCGCCAGGCGCGCACATAGGCCTCGCCATTGTCGGCGATCACGATGTTCGATTTAGCTGCAACGTCCATGTCTTTTCCCATCCCGGACTCATGCGAATCCCTTTCAGGCCACGGTTAGGCCGGCGCGCGGCGGCGAGCAATAGTGCGCCGCGCGCCGCCACCGCGCCGGCCTGCGATCATGGCGCGTACTTGACCGATTCAACCGTGATCTTCGCATCGAAGGGGCCGCCGTCGCGGCCACGCACCTCGCGCCCGATCGCATGCAGATATTGGCCCGAATAGGTGGTGAGGCCGGTGGTCACCAGGGGATCGAGATCGCACAGCGCCAGGATTGCTTCGGCCATGACCTCGGGGTCCTCGGGCGCGGTCAGGCGCTCGCGAGAAAGGATGCCCTTGTCGATCATCTTCTGGACGTTCTCGGTGATCACCGAATTGACCGGGGCGACCGTGTTCGCGCTGATCCCGGTGCCGTGCAGTTCGGCCGCGAGTGCGCGGGTGAACAGGTTGAGCGCCGATTTCGACGAGGTATAGGACGAGCAGCCCTGCTTCTGGTGGAACTCGAGATAGGGCGGGCCGTCGGCGCTGGGCGCGGCGCGGTCGGCAATGGTCGAGGAGACATTGACGATCCGGCCCCAGTTCTGCGCCATCATTCCGGGCAGCGCCCGCACGATCATGTCGCGGGTGCCGAAGACATTGATCTCGTCCGACATCTCCCAAACCCGCTCGCCTTTCATTGCCCCGCCCGCGACATTGTTGACCAGGACATCGACCTTGCCGAACCGGGCCAGGGTCTCGTCCATGAAGGCCGCGCGCGAATCGGCGCTGGTCGCATCGAGCGGCAAGGCGTGCGCCTGGCCGCCGCGTCCGCGGATTTGCGCGACTGTCCAGGCCAGGGTCAGCGGCTGCGGATCGGCCTCGTCGCCCACTTTACGCGCGCCGACGATCACGGTTGCACCCGCCGAAGCTAGCCGTTCCGCCGCCGCCGCGCCGATACCTTGGCTCGCGCCGGTCACGACCGCGATGCGGCCTTCAAGTTCACCCATTGTATCTCTCCTCAAGCACGTTCTTCGATGGTGACCGGCAGGCTGGTCCAGCCGATCTGGAATTGCGAAACCGGCCAGCGCCCGCGATCGGGGTGGACGGTAAAGCCCTTCACCGCGCGCAGGAACTCGCGCAGCATCACTTGCCCTTCGAGCCGGGCAAGGTGCACGCCAATGCAGAAATGCGGGCCTACCCCGAAGCTGAGCAGGCGGCGCGCCTTGCGGTTCCACACAAAAGCGTCGGGATCGTCAAATTCCCGGTCGTCGCGGTTGGCCGAAGCGATGATCAGGATCACCCGCTGGCCCGGTTCAAGATCGACCCCGCCGAGCTGTACTGGCTTCTTCACGGTGCGCCCGAACCATTGCGCGGGCGCGCAAAAGCGCAGCATTTCCTCAAAGGCTGGCACGGCGCTGCCGGGCAATGCGGCGCGAACCGCAGCGAGCTGATCGGGCCGCTGCCACAATTCAAGCAGTCCGCCTGCGACAATCTTGGGCAGGGTTTCGGTGCCGCCAACCAGAATGCCGTTGAGGTCACTTGCCACTTCCTCGTCGCTAAGCGGCCGGCCGATGGTGTCGCGGTGGAGCAGCGCGTCGATCACCGGGCTGTCGGGTCCCTTGCCCTTGCGCCGGCGCTTCACGGTGTCGAGCAGCAGCGCGTAGATCAGGCCGCGCGCCTCGGCTGCGCCCGAAACGTCGCTGGGCACGCCGGCAGTCAGGTTGACGGCGCGGGTCAGCGCCTCGGGATCGTCGGGCTCGACGCCCAGCACCCGGCACACCATTGTCACTGCGACATGGCTGGCGAAGTCGGCATTGAGGTCGAAGGCGCCGCGCGCCAGCAAGGTCGCGAGGCGTTGGCGCACCAGCGCATTGATCTCCGCCTCGCGCTTCGCCACGGTGCCCTTGAGGAACGGCATGGCAGTGGCTTGCCGGATGCGGGTGTGGACAGGCGGATCGAGGAACAGGAACATCGCCTTGACCGGTTGCATTGCCGGTGCAGGCGGGTTGCAGCGGTGATGCATCAGCAGCTGATCGCGGGTAAACAGCATGCCTTCGGCTTCGGAAAAGTGCTCGCTGTCCATGTAACCGTTCCACACGTCCTCGAAACGGCTGAACACCCAGGTATCGTATTCGGGGATGAAATAGGCTGGATGATCCTCTCGCAAGGAGCGATACAGCGGCTGCGGATCGCGCATCGCCGCGTCCGAGAACGGGTCATAGTCAAACGGGGCGAGGCGCGCTGGCCCGCTCACCGGATCACTGGCCCAGCCGTGCTTGCCACCACTTGCACGAGGTAGGGATCGACAATGTATTCCGGACACTCGGCATCGAAATAGGCATCGACCAGGCCCCAGTGGACCGGCGTTTCCATGTAGGGTCCGGTCAGATCGGAAACCTTGTCGAATTCCTGCTCCCAGACGAAATGAACCGGCTTGCGCCCTTCCGACCATGCCGCGCGATTGAGACCCCAGGCGCGGATTTCGGGGACGTATTTCGCCAGTAGCAAGGTGCGCTCCTCCAGCGCACGGACCAGTGCCGGATCGGCATGCGGGGCGCAGGAAAACAGCAGCGCGCGCCAGATGCCACCTGCCTTGCCATCGCTGCGCGGTGCCTTCTGCGTCATCCGGTAGCCAACGCCGGTGACATCGAAGCCGGCAACCGCTGGCATGACGGCATTGCGCCAGGCCGGAGCTAGCATCGCCGCATTGGCCAAGGCCTCGCTTTCGTGGACCATGCGCCAGACGAGGTGCCCGGCATTGATCGTCGCAGAGGGATAGACCCGCGTGACCAGGCTCTCGACCACGCCCGGCAGCCTTGAAGCCGCGGCCTGCAAGGTGACGATCACGGTTTCGAGCGTGCCGAGCCGGTCGGCGGGCAGGGTAAAGGTTCTGAGTGAGACGAACATGGCTCAATCCTCCCCCGCCTGATCGGTCAGCATGCGGCGTTTGCGGCCGAGCGTCAGCGGCGCGATCGATTGCCAGAAAGTAGTCTTGTCCTCGCGCTCGTCCGTGCCGTCCGGCTTGCGGCTGAGCCGCTGCTTCCACCAGCCCGCTTCGCCCTCGACTGACCACAGCCAGAACAGGGTAGCGGGAAGCTCGGCAATATCGAGGACAGGCGGGTGCTGCCAGGCCGCCTCGAGCTTCATGCCGCGCGCCTCGGCGGCGGGGGCATAGCGCTCGCGATACGCTTCGCGCACCGCCGGGCCCATGCCGGGCCTTGCCTCGATCTCGTCAAGGATCAGGATACGCCTTGGTTCAGCCATCGCCGCGCAATTCCTTTGCGAGAGCTACTGCCGCAGCCGCGCCTGCGCGCAAAAAGCCCGAATCCGAGCCCATGGCGATAAAGCGCATGCCGCTTGCCGCCAGTGCGCGGGCATTGTCGTCGCCTAGTGCCGCGCAGCCGGGAATCTTGCCGTGGCGATTGGCAGCGGCAATCACTGCGTCGCACGCTGCGAAGATCGGCTCGGGCATTTGCAGGGCTAGCCCAAGGCCAAGGGACAGAGCTAGGTCGACCGGGCCGACGAACAGACCATCGACACCCGGGGTCGCAGCGATCGCATCGAGATTGTCCATCGCCTCGGCGGTTTCGATCATGACCAGGCACAATGGCTCAATCGCCTCGCCATCGGGGGCATAATAGCTGCGCACCCTACCGAACGAGCGGTTGCCATGCGGCGGATAGCGGCAAGCCTGCGCTGCGATCGCTGCCTGTTCAGCGTTCGAGACCATCGGCACAATGACGCCGCCCGCGCCAAGATCGAGCGTGCGCATGATGTAGTCGGCGGTGCACCACGGCACCCGCACCAGGGTCTGGGTGCCGCCCAGCTCGACCGCGCGCAGGGTATCGGCCATGTTGTGCCAGTCGATCCCGCCGTGCTGTCCGTCGAGCGCGACGAAATCGAACCCGGCGCGGCCCATCAGCTCTGCCGGAACGCCGTTGCCAATCGCCGCCCAGCTGCCGATCGCAGGGCGACCGGCCAGATGCGCCTCTCTCACCTTGTCCAATCCGCGCTCTCCCATTCTTCTAGTTGAATTTGCATTTGGGGCTCCCGGAGTCAAAGGATAGTGATGCGCGAGCGCGGTTGCGCGGGAGAGAGCCATGGCAGACCAATTCGGCGACAGGCTGGCAGCAATCGTCGGCGCGAAGAATGTGCAGCGCGGCGAGGCAATCGATCAGCGCTATCGCCTCGACCTGACCGGCAAATATGCATCAAGGCCCGGCTGGGCGGTGCGCCCGGGATCGACCGTAGAGGTTTCGGCAGTGATGCGCGCGGCTTTCGAGGCGGCGGTTCCGGTCACTGCGATCGGCGGGCAGAGCGGCACCAGCGGCGCGGCGGTGCCTTCGGACGGCGGACTGGCGCTTTCGCTGGAGCGGATGAACCGCGTGCACGAGATCGATCCGGTTTCGATGACAATGGACGTCGAGGCCGGCTGCATCCTCCAGATCGCGACCGAGGCCGCCGAGGCGCAGGGTACGTTCCTGCCGCTCGATCTTGGCGCGCGCGGCTCGGCGATGATCGGCGGGGTGATCGGCACAAACGCCGGGGGAAATCGGGTGGTGCGCTGGGGGATGATGCGCGACATGGTGATCGGGCTGGAGGCGGTGCTGGCCGACGGCACCGTGGTCTCTTCGCTGACCCGGATGCTCAAGGACAATGCGGGCTATCACTGGAAGCACCTGCTGATCGGCAGCGAGGGCACACTGGGCATCGTCACGCGCGCGATCCTGCGGCTTCGTCCCTTGCCGACGACGCGGCAGACCGCCCTGATCGCGGCGCCTTCGTTTGACGACATGATCCGGGTGATGCGACGGCTCGAGGTTTCGCTGTCGGGTCAGCTCTCGTCATTCGAGCTGATGTGGGACGATTTTTACGCAGTCCTGACCGAGGCACAATTGCCCCAGCGGCCCCGGCCGATGGCCCTGGGCCACGGCATCTATGCTCTGGTCGAGGCGATGGGCGGCAATCAGGCGCTCGATGCGCAGATGTTCGAGGGCGCGCTTGCCGCGCTGATGGAGGAGGGGCTGCTCGCCGACGCGGTGATCGCCCAGTCCGACCAGCAGCGCGAGGCGCTGTGGGCGGTCCGCGAAGACCTTTCGCCCGGTTTCACGCCGCGCCGACCGTTCACTGCCTATGACGTGAGCATGGCGATTGCCCGGATGCCCGCCTTCGTCGAACTGGCGCTTGCCAATCTGAAACAGGTTGCCCCCGATGCAACCGCGTTGTTCTATGGCCATGCCGGCGACGGCAACCTCCACGCGAACGTCAGCAACGGGCGGATGGACGCCAGGATCAAGGCGGACTTCGACACCGCGATTTACCGGGCAGTGAGCGATCTGGGCGGCTCGATCTCGGCCGAGCACGGCATCGGCCTCGACCGGCTGCCCTATATCGGCATGACCCGCACCGCCGAGGAACTGGCGCTGATGCGCACGATCAAGCGCGCGCTCGATCCCAAGGGATTGCTCAATCCCGGCAAGGTTTTCGGGATGGAAGGCTAGGCGAGGCTACTTCTTGCCGGGCCGGTTGAACTGCACCTTGCAGGTCGCGATCCGCCAGCCAACCTCGGTGCGGACGACCTTGCGGTAATACCACCCGCTGTTCGAGAACTTCGGATCGTTGCCGATGAACTGGTAGGACTGGATGGTCTCGGCGCTGTCACCGTTCAGTTCGATGCGGGTTGCCCCGGGCATGTGCAGTCCGTGCGGGGCTTGGCTGAGCATGTCGGAGATCGCCTGGCGGCCCTCAAGATCGCGGCCATAGACGGTGTAGACCGCATCGGGCGTAAACACATCGAGCCATTCCTCGAAGGTGTTGACCTCGAGCCGCAGGCAATACTCGTCGAGAAGGCTGCGGATCGCCTCGATATCGGCGAGCTGCGCCGCGGTGTACTGGGTCATCTTGCTCTCCCCTCAGTGCTTATTCGGCACAGGCTTCCATGCTTTCGCGCGCCATGCGGGCGAGCAGCGGAAATACCTTGGCCCGCTCGGCGGCTTGTGCATTGGCGGCCGTGCCACGCAGCACCCGCCCCTTGATCCCGTGGAAGATCGCCGCGAGCCGGAACAGGTTGAAGGCGATGTAGAATTCGTAATTCGGGATGCTCTCGCGGCCAGTGCGCGCGCAATAGGCAGCGACATAATCGGCCTCGCCCGGAATGTTGAGCGCGGCCAGGTCCGCGCCTGCCAGCCCCGGCACAATGTTCGAGGGCATGCGGTACATCATGGTGTGATAGGCGAAATCGGCAAGCGGATGGCCGAGCGTCGAAAGCTCCCAGTCGAGCACCGCGAGAATGCGCGGCTCGAAGGGATGGAAGATCATGTTGTCGCAGCGCATGTCGCCGTGGACGACGCTGCTCTCCTCGCCGGGCGGAATGTTATCCGGCAACCATTCGACCAGCGCGTCCATCTCGGCGTTGCGTCCGGCAAGCTCGTCGTCAAGAT
>JBIPOX010000045.1:0-7289 GCA_044378785.1 Novosphingobium sp. | reverse complement strand
AGAAGGTTCATACTCATGGCGAAGGCAAAATTCGAGCGGACGAAGCCGCACTGCAACATCGGCACCATCGGTCACGTCGATCATGGCAAGACCACGCTGACGGCGGCGATCACCAAGGTCATGGCCGAAGCGTTCGGTGGCGAAGCGGTCGATTTCGCCAACATCGACAAGGCTCCCGAAGAGCGTGAGCGCGGCATCACCATCTCGACCGCGCACGTCGAGTACGAGACGGCCAACCGTCACTATGCGCACGTCGATTGCCCTGGCCACGCCGACTATGTGAAGAACATGATCACCGGCGCGGCGCAGATGGATGGCGCGATCCTGGTGGTTAACGCTGCCGACGGCCCGATGCCGCAGACCCGCGAACACATCCTGCTCGCCCGCCAGGTCGGCGTGCCGCAGCTTGTGGTTTACATGAACAAGGTCGATCAGGTCGACGACGAGGAACTCCTCGAACTGGTCGAGCTCGAAGTGCGCGAGCTGCTCAGCAAGTACGATTTCGACGGCGACAACATTCCCGTGATCAAGGGTTCGGCTCTGGCCGCGCTCGAAGGCCGCGATGACGAGATCGGCAAGAACTCGATCATTGAGCTGATGCAGGCCGTCGATGATTACATCCCGCAGCCGCCGCGCCCGACCGACAAGCCTTTCCTGATGCCGGTCGAGGACGTGTTCTCGATCTCGGGTCGCGGCACTGTCGTCACTGGCCGTGTCGAGAGCGGCATTGTCAATGTCGGCGACGAGGTTGAGATCGTCGGCATCAAGGACACCCGCAAGACCGTCGTGACCGGCGTCGAAATGTTCCGCAAGCTGCTCGATCGCGGCGAGGCGGGTGACAACATCGGCGCCTTGATCCGAGGCGTTGCCCGCGAAGAGGTCGAGCGTGGTCAGGTCCTGTGCAAGCCCGGTTCGGTTACGCCGCACACCGAGTTCAGCGCCGAGGTCTATGTGCTGTCGAAGGACGAGGGCGGTCGTCACACGCCGTTCTTCGCCAACTATCGTCCGCAGTTCTACTTCCGCACCACCGACGTGACCGGCGAAGTGATCCTCCCCGAGGGCACCGAGATGGTCATGCCGGGCGACAACGTCACGATCAACGTCAAGCTGATCGCGCCGATCGCGATGGACGCGGGTCTGCGCTTCGCCATTCGCGAAGGCGGCCGCACCGTCGGTTCGGGGGTTGTCAGCACGATCACCAAGTAATATAGGCCTCGCTCCGCCGGGGGATTCGTTCTCCCGGCGGCCGGTTTTTCTAGCGATCGCCCCGCTCTCCTTCAGAGTTCGGGAGAGGGCGGGACGGTCGATTTTGTTTTGCTCTTTCTCATCGGTAGTTGGACATGGAAGCTCAGAATATCCGCATTCGCCTCAAGGCGTTTGACCATCGCGTGCTCGATCAGGCGACTGGTGAAATCGCGGATACCGCGCGCCGCACTGGCGCTCTGATCCGGGGCCCCATTCCGCTGCCGACCAAGATCGAGAAGTTCTGCGTCAATCGTGGACCGCACATCGACAAGAAGTCGCGTGAGCAGTTCGAAGTGCGCACCTACAAGCGGCTGCTCGACATCGTGCAGCCCAACGCCACTACGGTTGACGCGCTGATGAAGCTCGATCTGGCCGCTGGCGTGAACGTCGAGATCAAGCTCGCCTGATCCGTCGGGCGCTGTTCCGGCCCTCGCGGGAATGACTGAATGGGAGCATCGCGCTCCTGCATGAAATTGGGATACCTCCGGCTGTTGCCGGGCAAGCGTCCCCCGTCATGCCGCTGGTGCCCGTGCGGGCCACTACGGCGCTCGGCCCGGACGGGGCTCGCACTACATTTCGGGCTGGCAAGCACGCGGGGGTGGTCCTCGTGTGCCTCTGTATGAGGAGTTTGATCATGCGTACTGGCGTGATCGCGAAAAAGGTCGGCATGACCCGCCTCTTCCAGGAGGATGGACAGCACGTTCCCGTGACTGTCCTGGCGCTGGAAGATTGCCAGGTTGTCTCGGTCCGCACCGCTGAAACGGATGGCTATGTCGCTGTCCAGCTCGGCGCGGGCGAAGCGAAGCAGAAGAATGTCAACAAGCCGCAGCGCGAGCATTTCGCCAAGGCGCAGGTGCCGCTCAAGACCCGCGTCGCCGAATTCCGCGTGGCTGACGATGCCGTGCTTGAGGTTGGCGCAACGATCGCCGCATCGCACTTCGTCGCCGGACAACTTGTCGACGTTGCTGGGCACACCCAGGGCAAGGGTTTCCAGGGTGCGATGAAGCGTTGGGGCTTCGGCGGCATGCGCGCCACCCACGGCGTTTCGGTCAGCCACCGCGCCCACGGCTCGACCGGCAACCGCCAGGATCCGGGCAAGGTGTTCAAGAACAAGAAGATGGCCGGCCACATGGGCGACCGGATGCGCACCCAGCAAAACCTGGAAGTTGTGCGCACCGACGATGCGCGCGGTCTGATCTTCGTCAAGGGCTCAGTCCCGGGCGCGAAGAACTCGTGGCTGATGGTTGCCGATGCGGTAAAGGTCGCGCGTCCCGAGGACGCCCCCTATCCGGCCGGTCTGAAGGGCGCGAACGACAGCGCTCCGGTCGAGGAAGAGGTGATCGCCGCTCCGGTCTCGGATGACTTGGCCGAGCAGGCTGCACCTGAAGCCGAGGCTCCCGCAGCCGAGGTTGCCGCTCCCGAAGCTGCCGCCCCCGAAGCCGATGCACCCGCTTCCGCCGCAGATGCGCCGGAAGGCGAAGCTGCAGCTGGCGGTGAAGAAAAGAAGGAGGACTAAGCGATGAAGGTCAAGGTCCTCAACCTCGATGGTTCGTCCGCCAAGGGCGACATCGAGCTTTCCGACGAGGTGTTCGGCATCGAGCCGCGCGCTGACATTCTTCACCGGGTCGTCACCTGGCAGCTTGAGAAGCGCCGTGGCACTGCCCGTCCGACTCGCGAGCGCTCGGATGTTGCCCGCACTGGCAAGAAGTTCGGTCGCCAGAAGGGTGGCGGCACAGCCCGCCACGGCAACCGCGGCGCGCCGATCTTCATCGGCGGCGGCAAGGCGCACGGTGCCCGCAAGCGCGATTTCAACCCGTCGCTTAACAAGAAGCTGCGTGCCCTCGGGCTCAAGATGGCGCTGTCGGCCAAGGCCCTTAACGGGCTTATCATCGTCGATACGCTCGCGATGGCGGATGCCAAGACCAAGTCGCTGCGTGGCAGCCTCGACAAAGCCGGCTGGAGCGGCAAGATCCTGGTGATCGATGGCGCGACGGTGGACGAGGGCTTCGCCCGTTCGGCCCGTAACCTGCCGGGCATCAACGTGATGCCGGCGGCAGGTGCCAATGTCTACGACATCCTGAAGCATGACACGCTGGTCCTCACCAAGGACGCGGTCGAAAAGCTGGAGGCGCGGTTCGCCCTCCCGGGAGGGACCAACTAATGGCTAAGGGCAAGGACGTGGACATCCGTCACTACGACGTGATCCTGGCTCCGCACATCACCGAGAAATCGACCCTGCTTTCGGAGCACAACGCGGTTGTCTTCAAGGTCGCGGGCGATGCCAGCAAGCCGCAGATCAAGGAAGCGGTCGAGGCGCTGTTCGATGTCAAGGTCACCAGCGTCAACACGATTGTCGCCAAGGGCAAGACCAAGCGCTGGAAGGGCACGCCCTATCGGCGCTCCGATGTGAAGAAGGCGATTGTCACGCTGGCAGAAGGCCAGTCGATTGACATCACTGAAGGCGTGAGCTGATCCGATGGCACTCAAGAACTACAACCCAACGAGCCCGGGCCGTCGCGGCCTTATCCTCGTCGACAAGACCTCGCTGTGGAAGGGCAAGCCGGTCAAGGCGCTGACCGAAGGTAAGCGCAAGTCCGGCGGGCGGAACAACAAGGGCCATGTCACCTCGCGTGGCATCGCCGGCGGCCACAAACAGAAGTACCGCTTTGTCGATTTCAAGCGTCGCAAGTGGGACATGCCGGCCACGGTCGAGCGGCTTGAGTACGATCCCAACCGCACTGCCTTCATCGCGCTGGTCAAGTACGAGGATGGCGAGCTTGCCTATATCCTCGCGCCGCAGCGCCTCGCCGTGGGCGACAGCGTGATCGCGGGCGAGAAGACCGACGTGAAGCCGGGCAACGCCATGCTGCTCTCGCAGATGCCGGTCGGCACAATCTGCCACAATGTCGAGATGAAGCCGGGCAAGGGCGGCCAGATCGCCCGTTCGGCAGGCACCTATGTCCAGCTCGTCGGTCGTGACCGCGGTCTGGTCATCGTGCGCCTCAACTCGGGCGAGCAGCGCTATGTGCGCGGCGATTGCATGGGCACGGTCGGCGCGGTCTCGAACCCCGACAACCAGAACCAGAACTTCGGCAAGGCCGGTCGGTCGCGCTGGAAGGGCAAGCGCCCGCTCACCCGCGGCGTCGCCAAGAACCCGGTCGATCACCCGCACGGCGGTGGCGAAGGCCGGACCTCGGGCGGTCGTCATCCGGTTACCCCGTGGGGCAAGCCAACCAAGGGCGCACGCACTCGCAACAACAAGCAGACGGACAAGCTGATCATCCGTTCGCGTCACGCCAAGAAGAAGAGGTAAGGACCAATGGCACGTTCCGTCTGGAAAGGCCCCTTCGTCGATCTGTACCTGCTGAAGAAGGCGGAGACAGCGCAGGAATCGGGCAGTCGCTCTGGCCCGATCAAGACCTGGTCGCGTCGTTCGACGATCCTGCCGCAATTCGTTGGCCTGACGTTCAGCGTCTACAACGGGCAGAAGTTCATCCCGGTCTCGGTCAACGAGGACATGGTCGGCCACAAGCTCGGCGAATTCGCGCCTACGCGCAATTTCCCCGGCCACGTCGCCGATAAGAAGGGCAAGCGCTGATGAGCAAGCAGAAGGCACCCCGCCGCGTCGCGGATAATGAGGCTTTGGCCGTTGGCGGCCAGATCCGCGGATCGGCGCAGAAGCTGAATCTTGTCGCTGGTCTGATCCGCGGCAAGAAGGCCGAGGATGCGTTGAACATCCTCTCCTTCTCGAAGAAGGCGATGGCGCAGGACGCCAAGAAGGTGCTCGCTTCCGCGATCGCCAATGCCGAGAACAACCACAACCTGGACGTGGACGCGCTGGTCGTGGCCGAAGCCAGCGTTGGCAAGTCGATCACGATGAAGCGCTGGCACGCGCGCGGTCGCGGCAAGTCGACCCGCATCATCAAGCCGTTCAGCAAGCTGCGGATCGTCGTGCGCGAAGTAGAGGAGGCCTGATCGTGGGTCATAAATCCAATCCGATCGGTCTGCGCCTGCAGATCAACCGCACCTGGGACAGCCGCTGGTACGCGGAAGGGCGCAACTACAGCATGCTGCTTGAGGAAGACCTCAAGATGCGCAAGTTCATCGTAGAGACCCTGCCGCAGGCGGCTATCTCGAAGGTAGTGATCGAGCGCCCAGCCAAGCTGTGCCGCGTCTCGATCTACGCCGCGCGTCCTGGTGTCATCATCGGCAAGAAGGGCGCCGACATCGAGAAGCTGCGCAGCCAGCTTGCCAAGATGACCGACAGCGAGGTCAAGCTCAACATCGTCGAGATCCGCAAGCCCGAGATCGACGCCAAGCTCGTCGCCCAGGGCATCGCCGACCAGCTGGTGCGCCGCGTGGCGTTCCGCCGCGCTATGAAGCGGGCGATGCAGTCGGCCATGCGGCTTGGTGCCGAAGGCATCAAGGTGATGTGCGGTGGCCGTCTCGGCGGTGCCGAAATCGCCCGGGTCGAGCAGTATCGCGAAGGCCGTGTGCCGCTGCACACGCTGCGCGCCAATGTCGACTATGCCGAGGCCGAGGCGCTGACTGCCTATGGCATCATCGGCATCAAGGTGTGGATCTTCAAGGGTGAGATCCTCGGCCACGATCCGACCGCGCAGGACCGTCTGATGATGGAAGCGCAGACCTCCGGCGTGCGCCCGGCCCGCTGAGGAACAGGACAGAGTAAGCGACATGCTGCAACCGAAGAAAACCAAGTTCCGCAAGGCGTTCAAGGGCCGCATCCATGGCAATGCCAAGGGAGGCACCGAGCTGAACTTCGGCTCCTACGGCCTCAAGGCGCTGGAGCCCGAGCGGATCACCGCGCGCCAGATCGAAGCCGCGCGCCGCGCGATCACCCGCCACATCAAGCGCCAGGGACGCCTCTGGATCCGCATCTTCCCTGATGTGCCGGTCTCGAAGAAGCCGGCCGAAGTCCGCCAGGGCAAGGGCAAGGGCGCGAACGAATACTGGGCAGCGCGGGTCAAGCCGGGCCGTATCCTGTTCGAGCTCGACGGGGTTGCCGGGCCGCTTGCCGCCGAGGCGTTCAGCCGCGCGGCGATGAAGCTGCCGATCAAGACCAAGGTCGTTGCCCGTCTCGGCGACACCTCGCACCTGGGTGGAGACAACTGATGGCTGACCAGAACCGCACCGAGGACCTGCGCGCCAAGTCGGACGACCAGCTGACCGCCGAACTCGCCGACCTCAAGCGCGAGCAGTTCAACCTGCGCTTCCAGGCCGCTACCAACCAGCTCGAGCGTCCGGCACGCATCAAGGAAGTGCGTCGCGACATCGCCCGCATCAAGACGCTCAAGAATGAGCGTTCGCAGACGGCCAAGGCATAAGGAACAGACCATGCCCAAGCGTATCCTGACCGGCACCGTGGTGTCCGACAAGACCGACAAGACCGTTACCGTGCTGGTCGAGCGCAAGGTGAAGCACCCGCTCTACGGCAAGATCATCCGCCGCTCGAAGCACTATAACGCGCACGACGAGGACAATGCCTACAAGACCGGCGAGCGCGTGCGGATCGAGGAAACCAGGCCGATCTCGAAGACCAAGACCTGGCGCGTGCTGGATCGGCTTCAGGCCGGCAAGGGCATGGCGGTCGAAGCCAATCTCGATGTCGAGGCCGTCAACAATAGCCAGGCCTGAGCCAGGGATTTTTTTGGAACTGCCGGACAGGGGCCTTGGTCC
Source organism: Novosphingobium sp. (assembly GCA_044378785.1). Taxonomy (GTDB): domain Bacteria; phylum Pseudomonadota; class Alphaproteobacteria; order Sphingomonadales; family Sphingomonadaceae; genus Novosphingobium. Next base: position 347 of record JBIPOX010000045.1, on the reverse strand, counting down.
CGAAGCCGAGTAAGCCAGCAGGGAAGCATTGCAGGAAAAAGTGGGAACCGGTTGTTCCGCCCGCGATGCGACCAACGAGTGAATGAGAAGGAACCGGATCGATGATCCAGATGCAATCCAATCTCGACGTCGCCGACAACAGCGGCGCCAAGCGCGTCCAGTGCATCAAGGTGCTGGGCGGCTCGAAGCGGCGCACTGCCTCGGTTGGCGATGTGATCGTTGTCTCGGTCAAGGAGGCTCAGCCGCGCGCCCGCGTCAAGAAGGGCGACGTGCACCGCGCCGTGATCGTGCGCACCCGCAAGGACGTGCGCCGTCCCGATGGCAGCGTCATCCGCTTCGACAGCAAC
>JBIPOX010000044.1:0-7331 GCA_044378785.1 Novosphingobium sp. | reverse complement strand
ACTCTGGTGTCATCACCAATGTCGCGGGCTGGCGCAAATACCGCCAGCGCACCCGCAACGACATCGATTCCTCCCCGGTCAAAATCTTCGAATCGGATACCGGCACCCGGCAGGAGCAATGGTCGAACGAGCTCTACTACGCTACCGATCTGGGCGGCGCGGAGATTACCCTGGGCGGCTATATCTTCCATCAGGACATCGGCTACGAGGAACTGCGCGATCTGACCGCGCTGGGCTCGCCGCTCCAGTATGGCGGCGGCACACAGGAGCATGACGTCTACGGCGTCTACGGCCAGGGCGACTTCGACCTTGGCAATGCCCTGACCCTGAGCGCGGGGCTGCGCTGGTCGCGCGAGGAAAAGTCGGCGCGCATCACCTATGTCAGGCCGCGCGCGGTTTGCTCGGTGCTGGCCGGAACCTGCCCGATCAGCGGCATCAATCCGACGACGCGTGAAAGCAACGGCTTTGCCGATGCGCGCAGCTGGACCCACCTGTCGCCGCGGCTGGCGCTGACTTATCGACCAGCGGTCGATTCCAGCATCTACCTAAGCTGGACGCGCGGCGTGCGTTCGGGCGGCTATAACCTTCGCATTACCCAACCAGCCGCCTTCGAGAGCATTTCCAACGATCTGGGCTCGCCCGCTTTCGACGCCGAGAAAGTCGACAGCTTTGAACTGGGTGCGAAGTGGCGTTCGTCCGACCGCCGCCTGCGCATCGATGCGGCGCTCTACTGGATGGAAGTCGACAACCTCCAGCGCGAAATCAATGTCCCGAGCTCTTCCTCGGGTCTGGCCCAATCGGTCTACAACACCGCCGACGCCCGGATCAGGGGTGGCGAGATCGAGGCCGAATTCGCCATTTCCGGCAGCCTGCGGATCGCGGCGAACCTGGGCTATACCGACGCACGCTACACCAGCGCCTTCTTCGACATCAATTCCGACGGCGTGATCGACGAGGACGACCTGTCGCTCGACCTGCCGCGCGCACCCGAATGGACCTGGGGCGTGTCGTTTGACTGGTCCGCACCGATCAGCCGAGACATCAGCCTGTTCGCCGATGCCTTTTTCCAGCGCCGCAGCCGCTATGCCTATACCGACAACAATTGGGGCTATAACGAGCCGTCGAAGCGGCTCGACGCCAATATCGGCGTCGATCTTGGCAATCCGCAGATCCGCCTCAGTCTGTTCGGCCGCAACCTGCTCGACGAATTGCAGTTCGGCGGCGACACCCAGCTGCCGTTTGGCGGTGGCGGCAATTCGGATGGCGACAATGAGCCCTTCGATCCCAATCCGGCTGCCGGGACGTTTTCGCCTGCGTTCAAGGGACGCACGGTGGGCGTCGAAGTATCGATGGATTTCTAGCAGGCTGGAGACGTTACATTGATCCAGCGGCTGAAGCGATGGGCGGCCAGCATCAGGCTGGACTTGCTGGCGCTAGGGCTGGCATCGCGCGATCCTAGGGTTGCCTGGCATGCCAAGGCGATTGCCATGCTGGTCGCGGCCTATGCCCTGTCGCCGATTGACCTGATCCCCGATTTCATTCCCGTGCTTGGCCTGCTTGACGATCTGCTGATCGTGCCGCTGGGCATCGTACTGGCGAGGCGACTGGTGCCGGGCGAGGTCCTCTCCGAGCTGCGCGCACGGGCCGCCAGCGAGCCGCAGCGGGTTTCGATGATCGGTGCCGTGCTGGTTGTGCTGGCTTGGCTTGGTCTTGCTCTTGTCGCCTATCGGCTTTGGTCAACGGGCTGACTCTAGCCGCGTTCGCCGAACAGGGCGCTACCCACGCGCACGTGGCTTGCACCGAGCATGATCGCGGTTTCGAAATCGCCGCTCATCCCCATCGACAGTCCGGCAAGGTCATGATCGGCGGCGAGCCTGGCCAGCAGCGCAAAATAGGGCGCAGGCTCCAGCCCGGCCGGTGGCACGCACATCAGGCCAAGCAGCGGAATTTGGGCATCGCGCGTCAAGGCAAGCAGCGCAGGCACCTCGCCAATCGGGCAGCCGCCTTTTTGCGGCTCGTCGCCGATGTCGACCTGGACGAAACAGGGCACTTGTCGCCCTGCCTTGTCGAAGGCTTTCGCCAGAGCCGTTACCAGCGAGGGCCGGTCAAGCGAATGGATGCAATCGAACAGGTGGACCGCTTGCTCGGCTTTGTTCGACTGGAGCTGGCCAACCAGATGCAGCGAAAGCCCCGCGCGCATTTCGCGCAGCGCAGGCCATTTGGCCTCAGCTTCCTGCACCCGGTTCTCGCCGAAAACCCGTTGCCCCGCCTCGATCAAGGGCACGATCGCCTCGGCTTGATGCGTCTTGGAAATCGCGACAAGCGTGATTGCATCCGGCTCGCGCCGCGCGATTTTCGCAGCTTGCGCGATCTGGTCGCGGACCTGTTTGAGGGCTTGGGCTGGCTCGGTCATCGCGCGCTGCTATAGCGGCCTCATGCCCCGCCGCCAGCCCCCCGCGTCACAGCCCCTGCCCTGCGTCTGGCTGGTCAGCGATGCGCGCAACGACGCGCGGCTGGAGCTGGCCCTGCGCCGCTTGCCGCGCGGCTCAGGACTGATTTTCCGCCACTATCATCTCGATGCGATCGAGCGTCTGGCGCGGTTCGCAAGGCTGGCGCGCATCGCCCGTGCGCATGGCCATTGTGTCGTGCTCGCAGGGCCGGCGAGGGAAGCCCGGCGCTGGGGCGCGGACGGCGCCTATGGCCCGCCAGGCCAGCTGGCGCAGGGACCGGCCTGCTTGCGCCTCGTCACTGCGCATGGTTTGCGCGAGCTGGCTCAGGCCCGGCGCGCCCGCGCTACCGCGATCCTGCTCTCGCCTGTGTTCAAGACCCGCTCGCATCCCGGCGCCAAAGTGCTGGGACCAGTGCGCTTTCGTCTGCTCGCCTGGCACGCCAGTGTGCCCGTGATCGCGCTTGGAGGGGTCAATCGGCATCGTGCCCGCGCGCTTGCCGCAGAAAAATGGGCAGCGATTGACGGCATTTAACCTGAAACTGAATCCTTGGATTCATTCGGATTCTTGACGCGGAGTCATGGTCTGGCGCATGATCTCCGCCAGACCGTTAGGGGAACAGGCATGGCGACGCGCGCAAGCATGAAGCGAAGGTCTTCGCGGACCGACTGGCGCGCGATATTTCGCCGCGCAGTGCGCCGTTCAAGCGAGATGGCAGGCGCGGTCGTGCTGTTTGCCACGATGATCTTTCTTGCGCTCGCGCTGGTGTCCTATCACCAGACCGATCCTTCGGCTTCGACTGCCGCTGGCGGCGAGGTAAGGAACTGGATGGGGCCGGTCGGGGCCTGGGCCTCGGAGCGGGCGCTGTTCCTGTTCGGACCGGTGGCAGCGCTGCTCCTGCCCTTGCTCTATGTCATGGCTCGGCGCTTGTGGCGGCTGGTTGAAGAAGAGGACGGCCTTGCCGAACCGAGCGACCAGCGCTGGTGGCGGCCAACCGGCGTGTTGCTGTTCGCGATGGTGCTGCTGTGTACCGTGCTTTCGCTTGCCTTTGCTGGCCCTGGTGGCTCGCTGCCTGCCTCGATGGGCGGTATTTCCGGCCTGCTCGGGGCCAAGGCGATCACTTCGACTGCCGCGCTGCTTCCCGAAGCGACGCGCGGCTGGACCATCCTGGCTGCCGCGCTCGCTTGCCTGATCGCCGGCTGCGTCCTCGCGGGGCGGGTGTTTGCTTTCGACTGGGCAAGCTTGCTGACCCTGCCGCGCATGCTTGGCCGCAATCCCCACGCGGCACCTGCACCGCGGCGGTTCGAGCGCGCCGCGCAGCGCGAGGACGATGCCCCGGTGCTGCCACGCGCACCCTTGCCTGCCGGACCGCCGCGCAAGGCCCCCGAAATCGTCGATCCCAGCAGCCCGGCACGGGCCGCACGCTCGGGAACGGGCAAGCCGCAAAAGGACCTGTTCGACGAATACGAGCTTCCCGCCATCGACCTGCTCGACGATCCGCCGCCCAATTCGGCACCCAAGATCGACAAGCTCAGCCTTGAGCGCAACGCGCGCCTGCTCGAGACCGTGCTCGACGATTTCAACGTCAAGGGCGAGATCACGGCAGTGCGCACTGGCCCGGTGGTGACCATGTACGAGCTTGAGCCTGCGCCAGGGATCAAGGCCAGCCGGGTAATCGGCCTTGCCGACGATATCGCCCGGAACATGAGCGCGATATCGGCGCGCGTCTCGTCGATCCCGGGCCGCACTGTCATGGGCATCGAGCTGCCCAATGCCGACCGCCAGATGGTCTCGTTCAAGGAGATGGTCGGCTCGGAGGCCTTCGTGGCGCACAAGGGCATGCTGCCGATCATTCTGGGCAAGGATATCGCCGGCGAGCCGGTGGTCGCCGATCTAGCCGCCATGCCGCACTTGCTGGTCGCGGGTACGACTGGCTCGGGCAAGTCGGTCGGGCTCAATTGCATCCTGCTGTCGCTATTGTTCCGCTTCACCCCGCAGCAGGTGCGCATGATCCTTGTCGATCCCAAGGTGCTCGAACTCAAGAGCTACGACGACATCCCGCACCTGCTCTCGCCAGTGGTCACCGAACCGGCCAAGGCCGTGCGCGCGCTCAAGTGGGCGGTCGAGGAGATGGAGCGCCGCTACCGGATGATGAGCGAGATTTCGGTCCGCAACCTCGCCAGCTTCAACGACAAGGTGCGTGCGGCCCAGGCCAAGGGCAAACCGCTCGGCCGCCGGGTGCAGACCGGCTTCGATCCCGAGACCGGCGAGGAAATCTATGAGGAAAACCAACTCGATTTCCAGACGCTGCCACAGATCGTTCTGATCGTCGACGAACTGGCCGACCTGATGGTCACGGTCGGCAAGGAGATCGAGGTGCTGATCCAGCGCCTCTCGCAAAAGAGCCGCGCTGCCGGCATCCACCTGATCATGGCAACGCAGCGCCCTTCGGTCGATGTCATCACTGGCGTGATCAAGGCCAACCTGCCTACCCGGATCAGCTTTGCCGTCATTAGCCGGATAGATTCGCGCACGATCCTGGGCGAACAGGGCGCCGAACAGCTGCTGGGCAAGGGCGACATGCTCTACAAGCCCAACACCGATCCGGTCCGCCGCGTCCATGGCCCGTTTGTCTCGGACGAGGAAGTCGAGGCAGTAGCGCAGGCCTGGCGCGCGCAAGGTGCGCCGGACTATGTCGATTCGGTTACCGAAGAGCCCGAGGACGGCTATTTCGGCTTCGACGATCTCGACGCCGCATCGGACAGCCCCGACGAGCGCAAGTACCGACAGGTCTGCCAGCTGGTGTTCGAGAACCAGAAGGTCTCGGCCAGCTGGATCCAGCGGCAGATGGGAGTGGGCTACAACACTGCCTCGAAATGGGTCGAGCGGATGGAAGCCGACGGTTTTGTCGGCCCGGCCAATCATGTCGGCAAGCGCGATATCTACCGCGACGAGCACGGCAATCCGTTGTAAGCCTGCAAGCCTGACAGGGCTGGGGGCAGGCAATCAATGGAACATCAGGCACAGGCTTTCGTTCTCTACAACGGCGTGATCCTGCTGGGCGCGGCGCTGTTGCTGGTGCTGGTGTTCCGCAAGCTCGGGCTTGGCGCGACCCTGGGCTATCTCGTCGCTGGCGCGCTGATCGGCCCTTCCGGGCTGGGCCTGATCGGCGAGGCGAAAGAGACGATCACGATTGCCGAGCTGGGCATCGTCATCTTGCTGTTCATTGTCGGGCTTGAGCTCGCCCCGTCGCGATTGTGGCGGCTACGCAAGGAAATCTTCGGGCTCGGCCTGCTCCAGGTGGTGTTGTGCGGACTGGCCTTGACTGCCGCCTATTGGGCCTTTGCCGGTGCGGGCTGGGCGGTCGCGCTTGCGGTTGGCCTGCCGCTGGCGCTCTCGTCGACCGCGCAGGTGCTGCCGATGCTGCAAAGTTCAGGGCGATTGCATACCCCGTTTGGTGAGCGCGCCTTTTCAACCCTGCTGTTCCAGGACCTGTCACTGATCCCGCTGATCACCATCATCGCCGCGCTGGGCGCGGGCGGTGCGGCCCATGGCGCTGGTCACGGGCCGGGAGGCTGGCAACTGGCGCTCTATTCGCTGCTGGCGGTGGCCGGCCTGATCGCGGTCGGCCGCTTTGGCCTGAGGCCATTGTTGCGGCTGATCGGTCGGCTCGGCGAGCGCGAGATGTTCGTCGTCACTGCGCTGTTCGTCATCGTCGCGGCAGCCGCGCTGATGGTCTCGCTTGGCCTTTCGCCAGCGCTGGGCGCATTCGTTGCCGGGGTCATGCTCGCCGACAGCCCCTACCGCCACGAGCTTGAAGCCGACGTCGAGCCGTTCCGCTCGATCCTGCTCGGCCTGTTCTTCGTCGCGGTCGGCATGATGCTCGATCTGGGCGCGATTGCCCGGCAGCCGGTCTTCGTGGTCACCATGGCGCTGGGCGTGATCGTGATCAAGACCACGGTGATCTATGGCCTCGGGCGACTGTTCGGCCTGCCGTGGCGCGGCGCGCTGGCGCTGGGGCTGCTACTCAGCCAGGGCGGCGAGTTCGGCTTCGTGCTGTTTGCGCAGGCGCAGGGCGCGGGTCTGCTCGATGCCGAGACCGCTAGCCTGATCGGCGCGGTGGTTACCCTGTCGATGGCGACTACCCCGTTCCTGATGATGGCGACCGAGCGGCTGCGGCGCGAGCCCGCCAGCACCGAAACCCGCGAGGGGCCAAGCGGAGAGCGCTCGGACGTGCTGGTCGTCGGCTATGGCCGGTTCGGCCAGACCACCGCTCAGATGCTGATGGCCTCGGGCCTTGAAGTCACGCTGATCGACAGCGATGCCGCGCGGATCGACATGGCGCGCGAATTTGGCAGCCGCGTGTTCTTCGGCGACGGTGCCCGGATCGACCTGCTGCGTCAGGCCGGCGCGAACGAAGTGCAAGCGATCGTGTTCTGCATGGACCGCGACCAGGCCAATTCCGGCCTGATCGAGGCAGTCCACGCAGCCTTCCCGCAAGCGCAGCTGCTGGTGCGCGCCTTCGATCGTCGCTCGGTGATGGAACTGGCCGACGCCCCGGTCTGCGAAGTGGTGCGCGAGGTCTACGAATCCGCGATCGACATGGCGCGGCGCGCAATGGTCGCGCTCGATATGGACGAGGTCGAGATCAGCCAGGCCGAAGAGACCTACCGCTCGCTCGACCGCAAGCGGCTCGATGCGCAGAGCGAAAGTGGCGATCTGCGCGCCGCCAGGGAGACTATCATCACCGAGCCGCGCCGCAGCGAAATCTGAGCCAAGCCCTAGCCGCAGGCGAACGGCTCGCCATATCCTGCGAGCAACGGGAGAACTGCGATGCGCCTCGGCACTGTTCGCGAAATCAAGAACCACGAATACCGGGTCGGG
>JBIPOX010000074.1:0-6136 GCA_044378785.1 Novosphingobium sp. | reverse complement strand
CGCAACACTGTCTCGGTGCCGTGGCGGCTGGTGGACTACTGGTGGATGATGCGCGAGCCGCGCCGGGATGACCTCGATATCCGGTGAGCCATGGCATGCGCTCGGCCACCTCACTGCGGGCAATTGCGGACCGGTCCGGCCTCCGATATGGCTTGATCAACCAATGCACACGACGGGTAGAAGGGCTTGGACACAATGACAGTTCGGAACGAATTGCTGGCTGCGAGTGACGCGCAGATCGACGATGCGGTGGCCTATGGCGATCCCATGATCCTGCGTGGTCTGGTCTATCAGTTGACCGGCGACGAGGGTGTTGTCGATCTCGAGCTCGGCAATTTCATGGGCAATCCCATCAACAAGTGCCTGGTCAAGGACGAGCAGATTGCGCTGGTCCGGACCAAGGCGGCCACTCTGCTCAAGGCCTATCGCGATGCGGGTGCGGGCGAACTGCCGCTTGGCCCCGAAGATCGGCTCTTTGCCAGCCTGGGCCTGACCATCGGCGGCGAGCTGCCCGAGGCCGAGCGTGACATCTGGCTGGAGCAGGCCGCCTTCGATCCCTGGGCAAGGGCGCTCGACTGGAAGGTGGCCGAGCCGCCGGCAGAGCGAGCGCAGTTCAACGTTGCGGTTATCGGTGCCGGGCTCTCGGGCCTCAATGCCGCAGTTCAGCTCCAGCGCGCGGGCATCCCTTTCCAGGTCTTCGAGAAGAACGACGAGGTAGGCGGCACCTGGTATGAAAATCAGTATCCGGGGGCTCGTGTCGATACGCAAAGCCGCACCTATACCCACATCTTCGGGGCGGCCTTTCCCTATCCCTACACTTACTGCCCGCAAGAAGAGAACATGCGCTACATGCGCTGGGTTGCCGACACTTTCGCCATTCGCGACAAGGTGCAGTTCAATACCGAGATCGAGTCGATCGTCTGGGACGAGCAGGCCCAGGAATGGGCAATCACCGCGACTGGCCCCAATGGCAAGCAGGTCTGCCGGGCCAATGCCGTCATCACCTGTGTCGGTTTCCTGTCGCGCCCGCAACTGCCCGAGATCGAGGGGATGGCCGATTTTGCGGGTACCAGTTGCCACACCGCGCAGTGGCCCAAGGATCTTGACCTGGCAGGCAAGCGGGTAGCGGTGATCGGTTCGGGCGCGACCGGCTATCAGACCACCCCGGTGATTGCCAAGGCGGCCGCCGAGACCATCCTGTTTCAGCGCACGCCCAGTTGGTGCATACCCAACCAGCTCTATCTGCGCCGCCTGCCCGAGCAGGTGCTGTGGCTGGAGCGCAATTTCCCCTATTTCGTCAACTTCGCCCGCCTGCGCTCAAGCTGGATCCTTGGCCCGGAAAGCATGAAGCGATCCTTCCGCATCGATCCCGATTTCAAGGACGAGCACACCCTTAGCCCGACCAACAAGGCGATGCGCGACGGCTACGTCGCCTTCGTCAACCAAAAGCTGGCCGGTCGCCCGGAACTGATCGACAAGATGATCCCGGTGGCGCCGCCCATGTCGTCGCGCCCGATCGTTATCGACGTCAACGACAGCGTGCTCGACGCTCTCGCCGAAGGCACGGCCAAGCTGGTCAGCGATCCGATCGAGCGGGTGACAGCCAAGGGCATCGTCGCAGGCGGGGTCGAATATCCGCTCGATGTCATCGTCTATGCCACTGGCTTTCGCGCCAACGATTTTCTCTGGCCGCTCGAGGTGCGCGGACGCGGAGGCCTGCGTATCGAGGAGCTTTGGGCCAAAGACGGGCCGCGCGCCTATATCGGCGCGATGCTACCCGGCTTTCCCAACCTGTTCATGGCCTATGGCCCCAACACCAACAATCTTGGCGGCTTCCAGATCATCGACCTGGTCGAGATCGAAATGCGCTTTGCGCTCGCATGCATTGCCGGCCTGATCAAGCAGGGCAAGCGCACGGTCGATGTCTCGAGCCAGGCCTACTGGCGCTTCAACGAGGAGCTCGATCGCGAGGAACAGCAGATGATCTACATGGATCCGCGCGCCCACAACTATTACCAGACCGGTGCGGGGCGATCCGCCGTCAACCTGCCCATCCATTTCGCGCGGATTTGGCGCTGGCTGCGTGATCCCGAAAGCGAGCCCGCGCCCGATGCTATCGATGCGGGCCTGCGCCCCTGGTTCGGCGAAGACCTGCAAGTGGCCTGAGGCAAGAGGGCGCGCAGTTCACCGGCAAGGGCTGGGCGGCCTTGCAGGCCATGTTATCGTTTCAGGACAGTGGCATGGAAGGTCTGGCGGTGGTTGCGGCCTGCTGCGAACTGCTCTCTCGCTGATATTCGCTGTTATCGGGCGGTTTGAAGGGAAGAATGCATTTTCCGGGGTGCTTCGGTTGCGCCCGGGGGTGCTGAACCCCGTAGAAATCGGTTCGTTTAGTTTGGCGCCTCGACCACCGAAGGCGCGATGGCCGACGCGGCGGCCCGCAGTGCGATCAAGGGCTCCAGCTTCGGCTACAACCTCTGGCGCGACCTGCGTGTCCACCGCATCCTTGAAGGGGCCAGCCAGATCATGCAGATGATCATCGGCCGCCACCTGCTGCGCGACTAATCCAGAGGAGCAACACCATGCAGATCGCATTTATCGGCCTTGGTAACATGGGTGGTGGGATGGCGGCAAACCTGGTCAAGGCAGGTCATGTGGTGCGCGCCTATGACCTTTCCGCCGAGGCGCTGGAGCGCGCCGAGCAGAGTGGTTGCAGCCCCGTTGCAACGGTTGCCGAAGCGTTGGAAGGAGCTGAGGCGGTCGTCTCGATGCTGCCCAATGGCAAGATCGTAGATTCGGTCTACGGCGAAGAAGTGCTTGGCAAGGCCCCGACGGGTGCGCTGCTGCTCGATTGCTCGACCATCGATGTGGCGACAGCGCGTGCAGTGGCGCAGGCGGCAGGCAGCGCCGGATATGCGATGGTCGATGCGCCGGTTTCGGGCGGGATCGCGGCGGCTTCGGCGGGCACGCTGACCTTCATGGTTGGCGGTCCGGACGAGGCCTTCGCCCGCGCCCAGCCAGTGCTTGCCGCGATGGGCAAGACTGTGATCCACGCGGGCGGCAGCGGGGCGGGGCAGGCGGCCAAGCTGTGCAACAACATGCTGCTGGCGATCCACATGATCGGCACGTGCGAGGCCTTCGCCATGGCGCAAAAGCTCGGCCTTGATCCGCAGACCTTCTACGATATCAGCTCGGTGTCCTCTGGCCAGAACTGGTCGATGACCAGCTATTGCCCGGTGCCCGGGGTTGGCCCGGTGAGCCCGGCCGACAACAAGTACGAAGGCGGCTTTGCCACTGCGCTGATGCTCAAGGACCTGACCCTGGCGCTCGCCGCCGCCGATGAAGCGGGCGTCGATCCAGCCATGGGCAAGCGCGCGCGTGAACTCTACGAAGCCTTCGCCAATGCCAGCAATGCAGGCCGCGACTTTTCCGCGATCATCGAGACCTTGGGCTGAACCGGACCACGCCCTCGACTGCGCGAATTTCCGGCGCAGCAAGAGACGGGGCATCTTCCTTGCTAGGACCGTGAAGCTGCGTCTCGACTTCGCTGCCGTGCCACGCATTGGTCTCACCACTGAATTGCAGCCGGTGTGTCCTGCTGGTGCCCCGACGATGCGCTCGGTCGGGGCTGTGGGTGGTGGGAGAGGCGCCAGGCTGCTCCGCCAAACGGAGAACCACCCATGACCAGGACCATCGAAGCCGAACCCGAGGGCTCTGTATCGCGAGTGATCCGGCTCAATTTTGTAGCCCCGTCAATCGTCGAATCGATCCTGGCCGGTAACCAGCCAGCCGCCCTCGATGCCAAGCGACTGCTCGCCTTGCGCGACCTTGCGCTGGCATGGCCGGATCAGGAATCAGTGCTACATATCTGAAATAAACGAACCTGGGGAATTACGCGGCGCTTCGGCGCCGCTTGCCGTTCGCTCGATGCACCGCTGCAAGTCGCCTCAAATACAAAGAGCGACCCGGCAAAAGGCCGACAGAGAAATATGCCTCAAATGGCGATTAAAGCCTCTCTAGGCCGCTCTCCGCGCTCGCTACTGAGACCCAAAATCGCCCGGAACCGGGCCGTTTCTGGACCATATTATCCAATTAAAACAATTTTTTGGACTGCGTGGCGGAGACGGAGGGATTCGAACCCTCGGTACCCGGATAGAGTACGGTTCCTTAGCAGGGAACTGGTTTCAGCCACTCACCCACGTCTCCGGATCGCGAGTCCCGATTGACGCATCGCCAATTGCGAGAAACCGGTTCCCAGCCTTCGACAAGCTGGGGACCTGCTTTTTCGCGCGATGCTTCGGGTCGCGAGCGGCGGGCTATAGCCTTGGCTTTGCGCCCCATCAAGTGGCTGTGCATGCGAATTTGACGGGCGGCCAGCGCACCACTCACGGCCTGCCGGAGTCGGCTGGCCGCATTTTGGACTCGGGCCATCGCCCGTTCATTGCGCAGCAAGCCGCAATCGATTCTTCTTTGTCCAGCAAGCCGGTAGTCATTGCGCCGACACCCACTTTGGCCGTGCAACCCTGGAGGCCGAACGACATGACCAAGACCCGATCATTGCTCGCCGCAGCGCTGGCCATGCTGGCGCTGGCAGTCGCGCCCGCCGAAGCGCAGGTGCGCGCGGTCAATCCAGACACGGCGATCGATGCCGATCTTGGCGTGGCTGCTGCGCCTTCATCGCCGCCTCCTGTCGCTACCGAGACCACGAGTGCCCCAGCTACCCCCTCGACAGTTGCGTCGGCCAGCGATGCGCCAGTGCCCTCGCCCGGGGTCGGCAGCTGGAACGCGACCAATTTTGGCAATGCCGATTCGGTGCAGGCCGCTCCCGGCACAACCTATCGCCAGGACGACCTGATCGGCGCAGCCGAACGCGTGTTCGGCAAGGGAGCGCAGGGTCTGGCCGGGATCATCGAGGATATCCTGCGCAAACAGGGCGAGCCCAACGGCTATATCACCGGGCGCGAGGCGGGCGGCGCAGTGGCACTTGGCGTGCGTTATGGCTCAGGCACCTTGCACCACAAGGTGGAAGGCAATCGTCCGGTGTACTGGACTGGCCCCTCGCTCGGCTTCGACCTGGGTGCCAATGCCGGCAACGCCTTCGTGCTGGTCTACAACCTCAACGACACGCAGGATCTTTACCACCGCTTTGGCGCAGGTGAGGGGCAGGCCTATCTGGTCGGCGGATTTCATGTCAGCTACCTGCGGCGCAAGGATGTCGTGCTGATCCCGGTGCGGATGGGCGCGGGGCTGCGGCTGGGGGCGAACATCGGCTATATGAAGTTCTCGCAACGCCAGCGCTGGGTGCCGTTCTGATCCTTTCGCATTGATGCGAGCAGGCCGCTTGCGCCCCTGCTGCCAGGCAGCTAATGCGCCGCCGCCATGCTAACCAAACTCGAACAGCAACCCGCCGATGCGCTGCTTGCGCTGATCAAGCTCCACGACGCCGATCCGCGCGCCGACAAGATCGACCTCGGGGTCGGTGTTTATCGCACCGGACAAGGCGAGACGCCGGTGTTTGGCGCGATCAAGGCGGCCGAGCGCATCCTCGTCGAGACGCAGGATTCCAAGGCCTATCTCGGTCCAGAGGGCGACATGGGCTTTGTGCGCGCGTTGATGCCCTATGTCTTCGGCAAGGACACGCCCGACATGCAAGGCCGGATCGAGGGCATGCAGACCCCGGGCGGCACGGGCTCGCTGCGCCTTGCCCTCGCCATGGCCAAGCGTGCGGGTGCCAGGCGGATCCTGGTTGGTAATCCAACCTGGCCCAACCACCCGCAGATCTGCCGCGATCTCGGCCTCGAGGTCGCCGAGTTCAATCATGCCCGGCCCGATGGCACGGCGGACATGGACGCGCTGCGCCAGGCGATTGCTGGAGGTGGCGAGGGCGACGTTCTGATGCTGCATGGCTGCTGCCACAACCCTACCGGCATCGACTATAGCGAGGCCGACTGGGACGAGATTGCAGGCCTCCTCGCGCAATCGCCGCTGCTGCCGCTGCTCGATCTTGCCTATCAGGGTCTTGGCCATGGCATGGAAGCCGACGCCTATGGCCTGCGCCGGGTGCTCGCCTCCGTGCCCGAGGCGCTGGTCAGCTATTCGTGCGACAAGCATTTCGGCCTCTACCGGGACCGGGTCGGCG
>JBIPOX010000043.1:0-7414 GCA_044378785.1 Novosphingobium sp. | reverse complement strand
AGAACTTTGTGACGGTTGGCGGCTACTGTACCGTCAAGTTCGATGGCGGAGCGCATCATCACGGTTCGGGTGGTGGCAAACTTCTGCTCGTGCTCAATAGTACCGGCCGAACGGGCAAGAACGCGCACCTGATCTTTACCAACGGCTATCGCTTCCCGGACACGATTTTCAGCGAGATAAGCCATACCGGCAATGGCGGTCGCCTGACGATCGACGAGACCTGCTGCCCCTCGGCCAGCCTCGACCCGACTGCCGACCCCTTCGTCACAGCGCTGGCTTGCGACATATTTGGGCCGGCAACCGTTGCCGGAGGCGGCTACGCGCAGAACAGCCGCAACCGCACCGTGCGCCGCAATTCGATCAACCCGTTCCGCAGCAACGGGCAGCCCACCGGAGCAGGCGGCTTGACCGGAACCACGGTATCCGTCCCCCCCTTCGTCACGCTGGTCGAGGCCTGGGTGAAAATCCCGGTGGGCACGGGCAACGCCAGCACAGTGCGCTGCTTCATCGGCAACAAGGACAAGTCGGTTGTCTATGGCCAGACCACGGCGGGCGCGCAGAACGCCGGACAATATCTCAGGGTCGATTTGCAGATGCTGCGGGTCGAGAATGTCGCCCTGACCCGCGAGGTCCGTTTCTGGTTCGACAACGGCGCAGGCGGCAACACCGCAGCACTGGCGGCCGGACTGATCTACGGCGGGGTCGTCTACGAATGAGGCGGAGTCTGACGGCGGTGCGGGAGCCGCCGCTCAGAACGCGCGTTCATGAACCAGCACCCGCAGCGTGAGCAGGATGATCTTGATGTCGCGCGTCAGGGTCCATCCTTCGAGGTATTCGAGGTCCGACTCAAGGCGATCGACAAGGTCGCTCTCGCACTCGGTCGCACCTCGAAAGCCGCGCACCTGGGCAAGACCGCTAAGCCCGGGCTTGAGGCTATGGCGGTGCCAGTAGCGCTGATCGACCTGCCAGAACAGCTTCTCTCCCGCTTGCGAGCCCAGCGCATGCGGCCGCGGCCCGACCAGGCTCATATCTCCCTTGAGCACGTTGATCAGCTGCGGCAACTCGTCGATGCTGGTGCGTCGGATAAGCGCGCCTACCCGGGTTACGCGCTGGTCCTGCCGCGCCGTCGAAACCCGACCTTCGCGATCGCTCGCCGCAACCGTCATGCTGCGAAACTTGTACATGGTGAAGAACCGGTTGCCCCGGCCGACCCGCTTTTGCAGGAACAGCACCGGGCTGCCGTCGTCGAGCTTGATCGCCAGTGCGACCAACAGCAGCAATGGCGAGAGCACGACGAGCGCGCCGACCACGCAGACCAGATCGAACAGGCGCTTGAAAGCGCGCGCGCGAATGCCGAGCGGGCCGACCGATACACGCAGGGTACCTTGCTTGCCGATGACCCGCGCGCCTTGCGCGCCGAGCGCGACGACCTGCTCGTCAAGCACCTCGCCCTCGACGTTGGCACCCTTGAGCAGCATCGCCCAGGCCGCTCGCCTTTCGATAGGGCAACTGACCACTACCCGGTCGATGTTCCGCAGCACACTGCCCACCCGGTTGAGAATGTCGGGATCGTCGAGATCGGGGCGAATCCCGAGGCGGCTCGCCGAAACCGTAATCGCACCCGGGATCGTCAATTCAGGCCCGTCATCGTTTATGATCAGGTCGTTGCGCACAGTCTGGCCGCACCGCCAGGTCACGAATGAGCGCATCGCCATCCGGCTCCAGACAAGCAGCAGGCCCGCCAGGACAGAACCGGCGAGAAAACTGACGCGGGAGAATTCTGCGCCGGACTTGGTCACAAAAGCGACCATCGCCACAAACAGCGTCGATAGCGCCAGCGCACCCAATGCCCTGCCGCTGCCGACCAGTTCGTCAGCGAGCGAATCGATCGAAAAGGTGGCGTTGTAGAGCGCGATCGTGAGGTAGATTGGCAAGACCAGCTGGGTGATCACCAGGTCCGTCACTATCCGCTCAGTGCCGGTGTAGAGAAAACTGGCAAGGGTAAAGCCGAACAGTAGCACAACCAGATCGACGCAGAGCTGCGCCAGATGGCACTGCAGGCGGCGACGTTCGAGCGATGGTGCCTGGACAAGCCGTTGCTGCGGCAGCTTTACCAGCTCGACGTCGCTGACCGCTGCATGGACGTTCATCGCTCAAGGGCTCCGGCGGCGATCCCATCGCTTCCGATGGAATACCTAGGAGCTGATACTTATGGTGTTGCACTTGCGAAGACAATTCGATTCCGCCTCGCTCGCTCCCCCTGCCTGAAACAGCAACCGTTTCGCCGCGCCGCCGGGCGGGTGGCGGCTATCGCTTGGCAGAGGCAGCGCGCACGATCTCGGCCATGCCCTGCGCCAACAGCAGTTCGGCATCGGCGCTATTGCTCAGCAAGGTGTGGTGCAGGCCCGCCAGGCGATCGACCAGCCGTTCAAGACGCCGTCCTCTCCAGCGCGCGAGCTGCGTCCGGATTGCCGCAAGGTCCTTGTGAAACACACGGCCACGCCGCTTTTCCGCTTCGAGCAGTTCGGACACATCGCCGCGCGGACCGAGCTTGGCCGCCAGTGCCGCCAGCTGCGCCGCGCGCCGCTCCATCGCCAGCAGGACCGCGACGGGATTGATGCCAAGTTCGCGATAGCGGCGCAACTCGCGGGCAAGATGGCGGGTCTCGCCGCCCAGCACCGTATCGACCAGCGGGCCGAAGCTGTCATCCTGCATGGCCGCTCCGATCGCATCGAGCGCGTCCTCGCGCAGATCGCGCGGCGATTGCAGATCCGCATCGAGATAAAGCGCCAGCTTCTCGACTTCGGAGCGGGCGAGGCGGATGTCGAGCCCGCAGGCAGCGGCGATCCGCTGGGCTACGCCGCCGTCGATCCTCAGCCCCAGCTCGCCACCAATTGTGCGGATCGTCTGGGCAATCGCATTGAGATCGGGCGGATAGAACATGCCGACCAGTGCATCGGGCCGCGAGACAATCAGCTTGGCGGTCCGCGACTTGTCGGTCGCGCCCGAAGCGACGATCAGCACCGGGCAGATCTCGACATCGGAAGAGAGCATAACCTCGACAGCATCGTGCGCCTCGTCGCCCGCCGCGCGCACCACGATATGGCGGGCATCGCCGAACAGCGAATTCGACCGCGCCTCGTCACCCAGCCTGACCGGGTCCCTTTTCAGGTCGCCGCCGGCCAGTTCGATCCGTTCGCCCGGATCCTCGAGCAGCGAGACGATCGTATCGGCCGCCGCCCAGGCGCCTGCCTCGTCTGGCCCGCAAAAGAAGAACAGCCGCGCCGCGCGCGCCGCCTTGGGGGCGAGACCGGCAAAGTCCCGCTGGGTCGCTTTCACGGCTGCCCCGGCCCGGTTCCGCGCAGTTCGAGCGAGACGCTGGTGACGATCCGATTGGCGACATCGGTGGCAAGGTTTTCCAACGCAGAGCGCTCGGCAGCTATCGTGGCGTAATCGGAGGAGACGACGTCGATGCCTGCGTCCGATGCGGCGCTGTCATCGAGCACGATCTTGCCGGTGGCGAGATCGACGAGCTGGTATCGCGCGCGCAGGGTGCGCCGCTCGCGCCCGATCGTGTCGTCGGAAAGCAAGGCAAAGCCCTCAAGCCGGTCATCCAGCCGCACGTCGAGCCGGAAGCGCGCAGCGTTTGACCCATTGCCCGCCTCGAGCCGATCCATCAGCGCGTAGCGCACCAGCCATCCGGCGCGACCTTCGATCGGCGCAACCTCGACCGAGGCCAGCCCGCGTGCAACCGCACCGCTGCCGCCGCCAGCATACATCGGCTGGAGGCCGCAGGCGGCAACAAGCAATGCAAGCGGGGCAGCCGCGATCCTCATGCGACGATATTGACCAGCCGGTCGGGCACGACGATCACCTTGCGGATTTCGGCATCGCCAATCGAGCGCTGCACTTTCTCGCTGGCGAGCGCGAGCGCCTTGAGTTCGTCCTCGGGCAGGCCTTTTGCCGCCGTGATCGTATCGCGCAGCTTGCCCATGACCTGAACCGCGATGGTCACCTCGTCCTCGACCAGCAGGGCCGGATCGACCTCAGGCCACAGCGCCTGCGCAACAAGCCCCGATCCCATCGCCTGCCAGGCTTCCTCGGCAAGGTGGGGCATCATCGGCGCAACGATCAGCAGCAGCGCCCGGATCGCAGCGGAGCGGCTGGCGCTGGGAGGAGCTTTGTCAATTGCCGAGGCGAGCTCATAGATGCGCGCGACCGCCTTGTTGAACGACAGCGCCTCGATATCCTTGGCGACGGCGGCGATGGTCTGGTCACGCTTGCGATCGAGCGCCCGATCAGCCTGAGTTTCCTCGCCGGAAGCAGCGGCATCGAACTGGCCAAACAGCCGCCAGAGCCGCTGGACGAAGCGGGCGCAGCCCTCGATCCCGGCTTCCGACCAGGGCAGGTCGCGCTCGGGCGGCGAATCGGACAGCATGAACCAGCGGATCGCGTCGGCACCATAGCTCGCGACGATCTCATCGGGATCGACCACGTTCTTTTTCGACTTCGACATCTTGATGACGCGGCCGACCTCGACCGGAAGCCCGGTCGCCTTTTCGAACACGCCGTCGGCGCGCTTTTCGACCTCGTCGGGGGAAAGCCATTTGGCAGCCGGGTCGTTGTCGCGCTCGAACTCGCCTTCGGCGTCCATATCGGAAGGCTCGTTGGTCCCGGTGCGGCGATAGGTCTCGTGCGTGACCATGCCCTGCGTGAACAGGCTGGCGAACGGCTCGGCCACCTCGATCATGCCGAGCCGGGCCAGCGCGCGGGTCCAGAACCGGGCGTAGAGCAGGTGCAGGATCGCATGCTCGATCCCGCCGATATATTGCTCGACCGGGAGCCACCGGGCGATCGCTGCCGGATCGAACGGCCTGTCGCCTGGCTGGCTGGCGAAGCGCAGGAAATACCATGACGAATCGACGAAGGTGTCGAGCGTGTCGGTCTCGCGCCGGGCCGGCTTGCCGCATTGCGGGCAATCGACACTCTTCCATGTCGGGTGGCGATCGAGCGGATTGCCCGGGACCGAGAAATCGACATCCTCCGGCAGCACAACCGGAAGCTGCGCCTTGGGTACCGGCACTACGCCACAGCCACTGCTGCCCTCGCCGCAGTGGATGAAGGGGATCGGCGTGCCCCAATATCGCTGGCGCGAAACCCCCCAGTCGCGCAGCCGGTATTGCGTCTCGCCCTGCCCCCAATGCTCGTGCTCGGCGCGGGCGATGACCGCGGCCTTGGCCTCGGCGACAATCATGCCGTCCATCCATTGCGAATTCACGATCTGTCCTGGCCCGGTATAGGCCTCGTCGCCAGGGAAGTCAGGCGAGGTCTCGTCGCCCTCGGCAACCACGCGCGTTACCGGCAGACCATATTTGCGCGCGAAATCGAGGTCGCGCTGGTCGTGCGCGGGACAGCCGAACACTGCGCCGGTGCCGTAATCCATAAGCACGAAATTGGCCACGTAGACCGGCAGGTGCCATTCCTTGCGCAGCGGATGCTCGACCGAAAGCCCGGTGTTGAAGCCCAGCTTTTCGGCAGTCTCGAGCTCGGCTGCAGTAGTCCCGCCGCGCTTGCATTCGGCAATGAAGGCCGCAAGCTCGGGCACGGTCGCGGCCATTTCCCGAGCGACTGGATGATCGGCGGCGATGGCGACGAAACTGGCACCGAACAGGGTGTCGGGACGGGTCGTGAACACCTCGATCCCCGGCTCGCTGTCGACGAAGCGGAACGTGCAGCGCAGGCCCTGCGACTTGCCGATCCAGTTCTCCTGCATCGTGCGGACCTTTTCCGGCCACTTGTCGAGACTGGCGAGGCCCTGCAGCAGTTCGTCCGCGAAATCGGTGATCTTGAGGAACCACTGGCTAAGCTTGCGCCGCTCGACCAGCGCGCCCGAACGCCAGCCGCGCCCGTCGATGACCTGCTCGTTGGCCAGTACGGTCTGGTCAACCGGGTCCCAGTTGACCTCGCTTTCCTTGCGATAGACGAGGCCCGCCTCGTAAAGATCGAGGAAAAGTGCCTGCTCGTGGCCGTAATAGTCAGGCTCGCAGGTCGCCAGCTCGCGGCTCCAGTCAAGCGCGAAACCCAGCCGCTTCAATTGCGCTTTCATGTTGGCAATGTTGTCGCGGGTCCAGCCGCCGGGGTGTACGCCCTTTTCCATCGCCGCGTTCTCGGCCGGCATGCCGAAGGCGTCCCAGCCCATCGGATGCAGCACCTCGTGCCCGCGCATCCGCTTGTAGCGGGCCAGCACGTCGCCCATCGTGTAATTGCGGACATGGCCGATGTGAATGCGCCCCGAGGGATAGGGAAACATCTCGAGCACATAGCTGCGCGGCTTGCTGCTGGCGTCATCGGCGCGAAAGCATTGCTGCTCGTCCCAGACCTGCTGCCAGTGGCTATCCGCCCGCGACGGATCGAACCGCTCGCTCATCGCCAATTGTCCTTCAGTGTCGGCTTAGCCGCCGATCGAATTGCGGCGCAGGTCGCGCGCACGGGTCAGGATGACGTCTTCCAGTTTCTGTACGGTCGCTGCCTGGACCGGAGCGCCGACCCAGATCCCGCCGCGCGCAACCTCGCGGCTGGCGGCGATGCGCAGCGCATCAGCGCGCAGATCCTGATCGAGGATCGTCACACTGACCTTGACCCGCTCGCCCGGATTGGCCGGATTGGTGTACCAGTCAGTGACGATCACTCCGCCAGCGCTGTCAGCCTGCAGCAGCGGCATGAACGAGAGCGCATCGAGGCTGGCGCGCCACAGATAGGAATTGACCCCGATCGTAGTGACGCGCGAAGCGGCGACATCGGGCGCGGCTCGCTCCTTGCCGCCGCAAGCACCGAGTGCGGCGGTAGCGACAAGGCAGGAGCCGACAATGAGCGCCTTGCGCAGCGGAGCACGGTCCGCGGGCGCGGTACGACTGGTGAAAGGTGTGCCGGTCATCGTCTTGTCGCATCCTGTATTCAGTGTAACGGGCAACCGGTAGCGGCCGCGCGCAGCATCCGCCTCTATAGCCGTCGCGGGCCTTGCGGCAAGGGGCGCTCTGCCTGCGGCGGCATGTCGCGAGGCCATGGCATGCCCGATCATGCTGTGTTAAGGCGTGGCAGGGAACATTTGATCTACCCAGACTGGCATGGAACTGGCCAGGACTGACTATGCCCGGGCGACCGGCAACAGGAAGAGCAGGCAACGCGATGGTGAGACAAGCGGGCAAGACACGCGGCGGATTGGCGACCGGAGCGCTGATCACAGGAGCTGTCAGCCTGCTCGCCCTGCCCAGCGCAGTGCTCGCCTTTACGGTCAGTTTCGACCCTGCCCCGACAGTTTCCGACGACGAAAGGGCTGTCGACATCGGCGGCGGAAGCCTCGCCAATGCCGCGCTTTCGCGCAATTTTCCGGCTGGATCGCTTGCTCGCGGCAAGC
>JBIPOX010000161.1:0-4567 GCA_044378785.1 Novosphingobium sp. | reverse complement strand
CTCCAATTGCTTGGCCGCGATCGGATCGTCGACGCAATAGACCATCGGCAGGAAGCCTTCGTTGGCGAGGATCTCAGTCGCCTTGAGGGTCTCGCGCATGTCGGGATAGAGCGTGCGTGCCTCGCCCAGCACCTCGAGCTTGACGAGGTCCCAGCCGCCTGCCTCGCGCGCCAGCCGAAGCGTGCGGATCGCTTCCTCGGCGTTGAAGCACCCGGCGGTGTTCGGCAGGTAGGTGACCTTTTTCGGGTCGATGAAGTCGGTCAGCATCGGTGCCTTGGGGTCCGAGACATTGACCCGGCGCACCGCGACCGTGACGATTTCGGCCCCCGATGCCTCGAGCGCAGCGGCGTTCTGCGCGAAATCCTTGTACTTGCCGGTGCCGACAATCAGCCGCGAGCGGAAAGTGCGGCCGGCGACAGTCCAGGTGTCGTCTTTCGCGGCCTCGCTGCCACCGCCGACAAAAGCAACGATTTCCAGGCTGTCGCCGTCAGCCAGCGCAACTTCGCCCAGCGTTGCGCGCGGGACGATTGCACCGTTGCGCTCGACCGCGACCTTTTTCGGCTCGAGCTCGAGCGAGAGGACAAGATCGGCGAGCGTCGATCCGGCCGGAACCCGGCGCGGCTCGCCATTGACGATGAGAGAAAGCTGTGCGGCCATCGCCCGCAGATAGCGCTCAATGCGCGCTGCGCAAGTTCCAGACGTGCGCCCAGGCGAGAAGCACGACACCGCCGATGGTCAGCACTGCCTCGGCGATGCCATGTCCGGCCAGCAAAGCCGCGGCCATCAGGGCAAGGCCCAGGGCGCCCAGGCCAAGCGGAGCAGAGCGCCCGTGCTTGCGGAAACCCGCGCCTAGCGCAACTGCACCGACCGCTACCGCAAGAGCAAGGCCGATTTCGTGGACTTGCGGCGCGAGCAGCGCGCTACCCCCGCCAAAGCCAAGGGCCGAGACCAAGACCAGGCCAAGCACGCAATGCACCAGGCACAGGCCGGAAAGATAAATCCCGGCACGATCGAGGCGATCGCGAATCGAAAGCATGGCTTGGCGCATCCGACCTTAGTATGTGATGTTGTAACATGCTGCAAGATGCCGACATCGACTCTTGCGAAAACCATGTGCCTGCTCCTACTTGGGTTTCTGATGGAGACCACTTTCCGTATTGCCGATGCAGCGCCTGCAACCCGGGCCGATGCCGATCTCGTTGCCATGGCGCGCTGGCTTTTGGCGGTCGCAGCCATGGTCAGTGTGATCGTGCTGGTCGGGGGGATTACCCGGCTGACCGAATCGGGCCTCTCGATAACGGAATGGCAGCCGGTATCCGGGATCTTGCCGCCGCTGAGCGAGGCGGCGTGGCTGCGCGAGTTCGAGGCCTACAAGCAGATCCCGCAATACATCGAAGTGACCGGTCCGGCAGGCATGACCCTGGCCGATTACAAGTTCATCTATTTCTGGGAATGGGTCCACCGGTTGCTAGCGCGGCTGGTCGGCGTGGCTTTCGCCTTGCCGCTCGCCTGGTTCTGGCTGCGCGACAAGATTCCGGCAGGCTACAAGCCGCGCCTGCTCGCCCTGCTCGCGCTCGGCAGCTTGCAGGGGGCGGTTGGCTGGTGGATGGTGACCTCGGGGCTGAGCGCCGATGTCAAGGTCAGCCATCTGCGGCTGGCAACACATCTGGGCGTGGCGCTGATTACGCTTGGCGCGCTGGTCTGGACCGCGCTCGACCTGCTTGCGCTGCGCCAGGGCAAGCCGCCTGCCCGGCTCGAGCGGCTCGGCGCGGCGTGCCTGGCGATACTCGCCTTTCAGGTGCTGTTCGGTGCCTTTGTAGCGGGTTTGCGGGCGGGATATGTCGCAGGCGCGGGGTGGTTTTCCGCCGATGCCTGGCCACTGATGCAGGGCAGTCTGTTTCCGGACGGGATCGACTGGTCGGGCGGGCTGCTTCACGCATTGGTCAACGACCCCTTTCTCGTCCACTTCGTGCACCGCTGGTGGGCGTTTGTCGCGGTTGCCGCGCTGGTGATCATGGCACGGCGTTTGCGCCATGCAGGCCGGCGCGACGTCTCGGTTGCAATCCACTGCGCTTTCGGAATCCAGATCCTGCTTGGCATCGCGACCGTCTGGTCAGGCATGGAGATATGGCTGGCGGTCGCGCACCAGTTCGTCGGGGCACTGGTCGTCGCAGCAACGGTTTGGGGTGCGCACGCGCTCGCTTCGCGCAGCTGACGGCATGCCCGGCTGCGAGGGCGAAAGGCCGGCGCATAGCAGCAGTTTCTTGACGGATTTGCGTCGCTTGCTAGCCTTACCTCAGCAAATTTGCTTATGTCGCCGGGATCGACGTCGATTCCCGGGGGGGCGACACGAGATGAACGGGGGCGGTAGATGACCGATGCAACCGGCCGACGCACGCGCGCAAGGGCGGCGAAAGGCGGATTGCGAGCGGCCTGGTTGGCAAGCGCGGTGGCAGTGCTGCCGCTAGCGGCGCTTGCCTATCCCTCGGCAGCGGCCGTCGCCCGCTCGGCCGCACTGTTCGCGCCGGGCAGCGATACGATGGTGCTGACCCGGGTGCTGCGACGTCCCCTGCCCGGCGGGGCAGAGGTCGCCACCTCGCGCAGTTACGAGATCCGGTTTGTGCGTGAAAGCGCCGGCTATCGGGTCGATGGCAAGTTGATCTCGGTTGATGTCGATGTCCCGCCCGCGTTCGAGGCGCTCGCCGAGCTTGAACGGGCGCGACCGGACACCGGCATGTTCCCGGTCCATGTCGACGATCACGGTCGATTTGGTGCTGCCGGCGGCGAACGCCCGGGACAGTTCGCGCTGCAGGCCAGCCGGGTCGCTCTGGCACAACTGCCCCAAGGCCTGCCGCAAGGCGAGGCCCGCGATGCGCGCAGCTTCATCGAGCAGGTCGGCGCCAATCCGGTTCACACTGCCTGGCCCGACGATCTGTTCATGCCCGCGCCCGGCAAACGCGACGACCGTCACGTCGTTCCGCTGCCCGGCGGCAAGACCGGCGAGGTGGCCGTCGCAATCGACGCCAGTGTCGATGCCGTGACTGGCCTGGTCACTACGCTCAAGCGCCACGTCACTACCCCTCGCGGATCACCGAAGAGACCTGGACGCTCGCCAGCAAGGACTGAGCAAGCAGCACAACAGGTCCGGCGGTATTATTTTACCTCTCTGGAACAGCCCGGTTTCGCTTGACTTGCGCGTGTCATTTGGCGATTGGGCCGCCTTCACGCTGCGTCCGGCACGGTCGGGCGACAGCCAGTAGTTTTCTAGGAAAGGAGTGGCCATGAAGGCGCTCAGCAAGATCACCCGGTCGATCAAACCGGCCGAGGTGGAAAAGAAGTGGCATCTTATCGATGCCGAAGGCCTCGTCGTCGGGCGGCTCGCAGTGGTCGTTGCCGATCTCCTGCGCGGCAAGCACAAGCCCAGCTTCACCCCGCATGTCGATTGCGGCGATCATGTCGTCGTCATCAATGCCGACAAGGTGCGCTTCACCGGCAACAAACTGGGCCAGAAGGTCTATTACAAGCACACCGGCTATGCTGGCGGCATCAAAGGCGTGACTGCCCAGAAGGTGCTCGATGGCCGCTTTCCCGAGCGCGTGCTCGAGAAGGCGGTTGAGCGCATGATCCCGCGCGGACCGCTTGGCCGTAACCAGATGCGTGCGCTGCACCTCTATGCTGGCAGCGAGCATCCGCATGCCGGCACCCAGCCCCAGCCGCTCGACGTGGCTTCCATGAACCGCAAGAACAAGGTGGGCGCATGATGTCCGAGAACGATACCGTCGATAGCCTGTCCGACCTCAAGGACCTGACCGGCGAGCCCGAGGCTCCCGTCATCGAGGCGCCGCCCCGCCCCGCCGCTCCGCCGCAGCCGCTGCGCCCCCAGGAAATCGACGCGCAGGGCCGCGCCTATGCCACCGGTCGCCGCAAGGATGCAGTCGCGCGGGTCTGGATCAAGCCGGGCAGCGGCAAGGTCACGGTCAATGGCCGCGACCAGGAAGTCTATTTCGCCCGTCCGACGCTACGCCTCGTGATCAACCAGCCGTTCAAGGTCGCCGGTCGCGAAGAGCAGTACGATGTCGTTGCCACGGTCAAGGGTGGCGGCCTCTCGGGTCAGGCCGGTGCGGTCAAGCACGGTATTGCCCAGGCGCTGACCAGATTCGAGCCGGCGCTGCGCGCGCCGGTCAAGGCCGCCGGGTTCCTGACCCGCGACAGCCGCGTCGTCGAACGCAAGAAGTATGGCCGCGCCAAGGCGCGTCGCAGCTTCCAGTTCTCGAAGCGCTGATTCGTTTTTCGAGTCGTTTTTGGGCTGAGCACTCCAGTCCAGAGTGGCATTCAAGGGGTCGCGGGCAACCGCGGCCCCTTTGCTTTGGCGCGCCAGGTTGCCCGGAAATGATGGTATTTCAGCAGGATAGATAACATGATACCAGGTGATGCATGGTATCTCTCATGAATGGGTATTTTTTTTAACAAGGTATCTTGCCTGACATACTACTGTGTTATAGACAATGGCCATCGGGCCGAAGCCGAGTCGCGGCAGGTCCAGTTTGAAAAAGGGGAATGACCATGT
>JBIPOX010000038.1:0-7749 GCA_044378785.1 Novosphingobium sp. | reverse complement strand
CCAAGCAGACCGTAATCGCATCCATCGCTTCTGTTGTCGCCACGCTCGGCCTGATCGCGCTGACGCCGCCTGCCCTGGCCGCCGCGCCCGAACCGGCCGCCTCGGTCCAGGTTCGCTATGCCGACCTCGATCTGAAGACCGCCGAGGGCAAGGCCCAGCTCAATCGCCGCATCGATCGCGCCGCCAAGACCGCTTGCGGCTTTGACAGCGGCGAGACCGGAACCCGCATCGTCTCGCGCGCCAAGCAGGATTGCTATCGCAACGCACTGCGCCAGATCGAACCGCAATTTGCCCGGCTGATCGACACGAGCCGCAGCGGCGCGTAATCCCGGGTTGTAATCTCGCAGCGGGTGGCACGCGCCGCTCGCCGCGGGACTTCACGAGGAGCCTGAACTTGGCCGAAGGTATCGAAGTCCAACTCAAGAAAGGCGTGCTCGGCTTTTGCGTGCTGGCGCTGCTCTCTCGCGGCAACAGCTATGCCTACGAGATCGCCAGCAAACTCTCGGCAGCAGTCGATATGGGCGAAGGCACGATCTACCCGCTCATGCGCCGCATGCAGAGCGATGGCCTGGTCTCGACCTATCTTGAGGAATCGCCGTCAGGCCCGCCGCGCAAGTATTACAGCATCACCGGTGCCGGCCGCCGCACCCTGCAGGAGCAGATGGCGGAGTGGCGGGAGTTCGTGGGGGCCGTCGAGGCGCTGATCGCCGGAATGGATAACGTCGACGGGAATGCGGAGGCAGAAAATGACACGCAATGAGTTCATGCGACGTCTCAGGAACGGCCTTAGCGGCCTTCCCGCAGCGGACCAGGCGGAAATCGCCGCGGACTATGAGGCGCATTTTGATGCCGGTGCGGCCGAGGGTCGCTCCGAACTCGAAGTCGCCGAGGCACTAGGCAATCCGAGTCGCCTGGCCCGCGAGCTGAGACTCGAAGCCGGAATCCGGCAGTGGCGCACGGATCGTTCGCCGGCAGCGGCGTGGACGGCAGTCATTGCCTTTCTCGGCCTCGCCACGCTCGACATCCTGATCCTGCTGCCGATCTTCCTCTCGGTGATCGGGGTAATCATCGCATTCTATGTCGCCTGCGTCGCGATATTCGTGGTCGGCGGCGTGGTCATGTTCGCCGGGCCGTTCACTGGATTGCTCGGCGGCGGGATTGGCGCCCTGCTGATGGGGCTTGGGATCATGGGTATCGCCATCGCCCTTGGCTCACTGCTGACCATCGTCACCATCGGTTTCATCAATGCCATGATCTGGTTTGGCCGCCTGCACTACCGGGTGATCCAGCCCGCCATTAATCCAGCGCCGTGAAGGGGAAGCCGCGATGCTCAAGAAACTCCTTATTGTCGCCGCCAGCGCCGCGACACTCGCCTTCATCTCGATCGGTGCAGCTTTCATGATCAATGGCCCGGAAATCCGCGCCTCACTGGAAAACGACGATCTCAACTGGACCATCGACACCTATGACGGCCCGGTCGGCACGCGCGAGTTCGCGTTTGACGACACCCGCGAACTGGAGATCAACCTGCCGGTCGAATTGCGCTTTGAGCGCAGCGAAACCGTCTCGATGAAAGTCGAGGGCCCGCAGGATGCGCTCGACGATCTGGTCTACGAAAACGGCGCGCTCGACTTTGGCGATGCCGAAGGCGGGCTCAACGACGGGCTCAAGGTAACAGTAACCGGGCCCAACCTTATGGGCCTCGAGCTCAATGCCCCTGGTGACGTCACCCTGATCGGACTGGACCAGGACCGGTTCGCGCTCAGCACCAACGGCGCGGCCGACCTGGTCGCAAAAGGCAGGGTTGGCACGCTGAAGCTCGAGACCAACGGCGCGGCCGATCTCAATTTCAAGGAGGTCGAGGCCAAGGATGCAACAGTCGAGATCAACGGCGCAGGCGACATTGACATTTCCGCGAGCGGCTCGGTGCGGGTGGAGATCAACGGCGCAGGCGCAGTGACGCTCCACGTTAAGCCTGCCAGCCTGCAAAGCGAGATCAACGGCGTCGGTTCGATCGATCACGCCTACTGAGCAAACCAACCACGAGCCCCCCGGCGATGGCCCGTTCCCCAGCAAGGGAGCGGGCCATTTGCCATTCAGCTGCGCTGTTCCTCGATAAGCGGAGGCTCGGCATCGTCGGGAATGTCATCGATCTGGATATCGGGCGTCGCCAGCCGGGCCATGTTGCGCGTCTCGACGCACAATCGCGTTTCGGTCACGGTAATGTCGTTGAAGCTCGCCGGGGTTGAGCGCAGCCGCTGCGACAAGGTGCCCGCGCCGATCATCCGCACTGGCCCTGCGGCGGTTTCCTCGATCAGGTCGAAGGGATCGTGGACATGACCGGACAGCACCGCCAGCACCTTACGCCGCGCCAGCTCGGCCAGCGCGCGCGATCCGCCGCGGGTCAGCGCGGTGCCTCTGGTCCCGGTTTCAACCAGAGGGTGATGCGCGGAAACCATAACCCGCGTGCCCGGCGGCAAGGCGTCGATCTGAGCCAACGTCTCAGCCAGCGCCGCGCCCGTGATCCAGCCTTTCGACCAGTTGAGCCGCCATTGCGCCCGCGCCGTGGTCTTGAGCGGCACGATCACCAGCCCAGGCAAGTCGACCGGCTGCTCGATCATCGAGTGGATCGCGCGATAGCGCCGGTAAGGCGATACGAACCGCTCGACCAGGTTGAAATAGGGCATGTCGTGATTGCCGATGCTGACCGTCACTGGCGCATCGAGCGCCGCGATCCAGGCGATGGCTGCCTCGTATTCGCGGTGGCGCGCGCGCATGGTCAGGTCGCCGGAAATGACCACTGCGTCGGGCTGTTCGCGCGCGATGCAGTCCCGCGCCCATGCGAGCGCCTCAAGGTCTTCAAGACCAAAATGGATATCGCTGAGGTGAAAAATCCGCACGCAGCTTGCGCTCACATCTTGCCGGACAGGATCAGCCAGGCCGAGACAGCGTTAAGCAGGCTGTAGGCAAGGTAGGCCCAGGCCCAGCCGATCATGCCGGCATCAACCATCAGCATGGCACCGAGCAGGGCGATGAATTCGACCGCAAGCCCAAGCTTGCCGCCCATCAGCCCGAACCAGACAGTCGTGCGTGCCACCATTGGGTGGCCGCTTTCCAGCACCGCCTTGTGCATGGCGAAATTTGCCACGCCGAGCGCAAAGAGCAGCACGATTGCCATGGAGACCAAGCTTAATGCTCCCGGCGCATCATGGCCAGAGAAACGAGAGATCGTCGCGCATTTGGCTCTGCCATGATCGGCGATGTCGTTTGTCGCCGAATCTGCGCGCTTGGTCGAAGCGCGAGGTCGTTGGTCGAACGCTAGGCGCTCCGATCGAAAGCTACGCGCGCAGCCATGCAGCGCATGCGAGAAAACCGGCATCGGCGAAAGCGACCCGACGCGATCGTCCTGACCAAGGGAGCCCCCAATGAAGACCTCGACCCTGAGCCTTGCAGCCCTGCTCGGCCTGGCCATGGCTGCCGCCACTCCAGCCGCTGCTTCGACGGAAGAACCGGCGCAGATCGGTGAAAGCGTGGCGCGCGCTATCGAGCGGCGTCAGAACGCAGGCTGAGCCCAGGGCCTGCGGGAATAGAGCCCGCAGTCATGGCAAACCGGATCAACAGGCGACCAACCTCGGCAGGCCTCAATGGCCTGCCATTTTTTTGCCCGCCATTTTCTTGACTGCGGGCAGATAGGTGCGCCCGATCCGCAGGGCCTGCCCGTCCTGGCATTCCGCGCTCGACACTCCCATGCCCTCGTGCCGAAGACCGGCAATGAAATCGCGCCGCAGGATGTGCGAGCGATGCACCCGGATAAATCGGTCCGGATCGAGCCGCGTCTCCAGCCCGGTAATGGTCTGAAGCAGCAGGAAGCTGCGCCCCTCGACATGGATGCGCACATAGTCACGCTCGGCGTCGATGCGACGAACCTCATCGGCGGCGATGCGCAGCAATTCCTCGTGGTGGGGCACCCACAGCTCGCGCAGCCAGGGGGAACCAGCGACAGCAGCCCGGCTGCCCCGGCGCCCGGCGACGCGCTGCATCGCACGCTGAAGTCGCTCGGGCGAGACCGGCTTGAGGACATAGTCGACCGCTTCGAGATCGAAAGCCTCCACCGCGAATCCGTCGTGCGCGGTAACGAAGACAATCGCAGGCGGATTGTCCCAGCGCGCCAGCCGCCGCGCAACTGCCAGTCCGTCCGCACCGGGCATGGTGATGTCGAGCAGCACCAGATCAGGCTCGAGCGCCTCGATCAGCCGCACCGCTGATGCCCCGTCATTCGCCGTGCCGACGATCTGGACATCGGCCAGCCGTGAGCAGACGACCAGCATCCGCTCGACCGCCAGTGGTTCGTCATCGACAATCAGGAGCCGCAGCGCGCCGGCCACTGCGGCGTCACCGCGCATCTATCTCGCCCTTGCGCAGCAAGGGCATGGTCAGGCAGGTCTCGAAGCCACCTTGCACGCGCGCACCAAAGCTCAGGCTGGCGGCATCACCAAACCGGGCGTGCAGGCGGTCGCGGACATTGGCAAGCCCGATCCCGAAGCCCTCACCGGAACCGCCGCCCGGACCGTCATCGCCCACACGCAGTTCGAGCATGCCGTCCTGCGCGCAAGCAGCGATGACTACGGTCACCGGTCGCTGGCTGACCGCGACGGCATATTTTACCGAGTTCTCGACCAGCGGCTGCAGGATCATCCCAGGCACCAGCGCATCGGCAAGATCGCCGGGCACTTCGATCCGGCTGCGCAAGCGCTCGGGAAACCGCACTGCCTCGATCTCGAGGTAGAGCTGCTGCAAGGCAACTTCATCGCCTAGCGTCGCGTCGGCGGTCGGATCGCTGGCCAGGGTGCGGCGATAGTAGGTCGAGAGCGTCTGGATCATCTCTTCGGCGCGCTCGGGCCGGCTGGTCATGATCAGCGCCGAGAGCGAATTGAGCGTGTTGAACAGGAAATGCGGGTTGACCTGGTAGCGCAGCGAGCGGACTTCGGCATCGGCGGCGGCGCGGCGATATTCGCCCTCACGCCGCTCGGCGATGCGGGCCTGTTCACCCTTGGCCAGCGCGAAATAGATGGCTGCCCAGGCAAGCACGAGAAAATACCGGCCAAAGCCGATCTCGACGATCTCCTTGAAGTAACGGCGCCTTTCCTCCTCGCGCGAGATCTGCGATTCGGGCAGCACGATGGTCACGCCGTCGCTTTCGATCGCCGCGATTTCATCATCGAGCACATCGACCCGCACGCCCTTGGTCTCGGTCTCGGTCTCGGTTGCAGTTCGGTCGTTGATGATCCGCACCGTCGTCTGCTTGGCCACCATGTCCTCGTGTTCGTGCAAGCTGTCGAACACGACGCTGTTGAGCACGGCCAGCAAGAGCGTGACCGGCAAGGCGCCGATCAGCACGGCACCGAGCTGGACCCATGGCCGGGCACGGTCGAGCAGGCGCACCAGCGGGACCATGGCAGCGAAAACGCCCATTGAGAGGAGCACGATGACGAAGCGGGCGAAGAGGACCTCGACCGACATTTCCATGCCGACGACCAGGCTGCGCAAGGTCGCCACCACGAAGTAGCAGCCCCACAGCCCGGCTATCGATAGCAGGATCAGGCCCAACGGAACCCTAGGCCATCCGGTGTCGTCTCTCATCCGTTGGTGACTACGCGCTTTGCCCGCCCACGGCCATGCCCCCGGTCGAGCCGGCTTTACGGTTCGTCGATTGCCGGTTGCCCGCAGCCGGAAAAGGTCAGGCCAGCAGCTTCTCGCGCGCGATCTTGTCCTTCCAGTGCGCTGGGGCGAGCGTGTGGACATTGTTGCCCTCGCTGTCGACCGCGACTGTAACCGGCATGTCCTCGACCGTGAATTCGTAGATCGCTTCCATGCCAAGGTCCTCGAAAGCGACGACCTTTGCCTCGCGGATGGCGCGCGCCACCAGATAGGCCGCGCCGCCCACTGCCATCAGATAGGCGATCTTGTTTTGCGCGATGATCTCGGTCGCACCCTGGCCGCGCTCGGCCTTGCCGATCATCGCGAACAGGCCAAGCTGGCACATCATGCCAGTGAACTTGTCCATCCGCGTTGCGGTGGTCGGGCCAGCAGGGCCGACAACCTCGCCCAGAACGGGATCGACCGGGCCGACATAGTAGATTGCGCGACCCCGGAAATCGACTGGCAGGGCCTCGCCTTTTGCCAGCATGTCCTGGATGCGCTTGTGCGCGGCATCGCGCCCGGTCAGCATCGAGCCATTGAGCAGCAGACGGTCGCCATGCTTCCAGCTCCTGACTTCTTCGGGCGTCAGCGCATCGAGGTTGACGCGCTTGGCCGCTGCGTCAGGCTGCCAGTGGACCTGCGGCCAGTCGGCGAGATTCGGCGCTTCGAGGTAGCTTGGCCCCGATCCGTCAAGGCTGAAATGGGCGTGGCGGGTGGCGGCGCAATTGGGGATCATCGCTACGGGCTTGCCAGCCGCGTGGCAGGGCCAGTCCTTGATCTTGACGTCAAGAATGGTGGAAAGCCCGCCCAACCCTTGCGCGCCAATGCCCAGCGCATTGACCTTGTCGAATATCTCGATGCGCAGCGCCTCGATATCGTTCTGGGCCCCGCGCGCCTTGAGCTGGCCCATGTCGATCGGGTCCATCAGGCTTTCCTTGGCGAGCTTCATGCAATGCTCGGCCGTGCCACCAATGCCGATACCGAGCATGCCTGGCGGGCACCAGCCCGCGCCCATCTGCGGCAACATCTCGAGCACCCAGTCGACGATGTTGTCGCTGGGGTTCATCATCTTGAACTTCGACTTGTTTTCCGAGCCGCCGCCCTTGGCAGCGACGTGGATCGACACGCTCCGCCCCGGGACCATCTCAACCGACAACACGCATGGGGTATTATCCTTGGTATTGCGGCGGGTGAAGGCCGGATCGGCAAGGATCGAGGCGCGCAGCTTGTTCTCGGGGTTGTTGTAGGCCCGCCGCACCCCCTCATCGACCACGTCCTGGAGCGACATGTCGGATTCCAGCCGGCAATCCTGCCCCCACTTGACGAAGACATTGACGATGCCGGTATCCTGGCAGATCGGCCGATGCCCCTCGGCGCACATCCGGCTGTTGGTGAGGATCTGCGCGATGGCATCTTTCGCTGCCTCGCCCTGTTCGGCCTCGTAGGCCACGCCCAGCGCGCGGATATAGTCCATCGGGTGATAGAAGCTGATATATTGCAGCGCATCGGCAAGGCTGTCGATCAGGTCCTGCTCACGAATGGTCACCATGTCGGCCATGACCACGGGCTCCTTGAAAACGTGTCGGAAACACT
The DNA here is from genome assembly GCA_044378785.1 of Novosphingobium sp. Lineage (GTDB taxonomy): Bacteria > Pseudomonadota > Alphaproteobacteria > Sphingomonadales > Sphingomonadaceae > Novosphingobium. The sequence continues at coordinate 456 of JBIPOX010000038.1, read as the reverse complement.
ATTGATAGGGACACGACATAGTGCCGCTGCTGCGCTGCGTCAAAGCGCTTGGCCTGCCTGCCTGCTTCGCTTAGAAGGTCTGCCGCACGGTCAGGTGACGCGCGTCATCGTAATCAAGCATGGGGAAACTTTCAGCGCATGACAACGAGCGAGCAAAGCAGTGACAATCGCCAGGCCTATGCGCGACGCGCCATGATCGACAGCCAGCTGCGCACCAGTGGCGTCAACGAACCGTGGGTGCTGGCGGCCATGGCGAGCGTGCCACGCGAGGATTTCGTTCCCCCGGCAATGCGCGATGCCGCCTATATCGACCGGGCGATTCCGCTGGGAGAAGGTCGGCATCTTGCTTCGCCGCTGGTCCATGGAAAGATGCTCGCCGAAGCTGTGCCGGACAAGACCGACAAGGCGCTGCTGGTCGGCGATGACAAGGGCTATCTTGCCGCGTTGCTGCAGCCG
>JBIPOX010000009.1:0-12201 GCA_044378785.1 Novosphingobium sp. | reverse complement strand
CGATGTGGTCGCCCCTTCGGCGCTCAAGGACAAGCGCGGCAAAGGCAGCTACTCGCTGATCGTGGTCGACGGCGCAGTCGAAGACATGCCGCGCACACTTGCCGCGCTGCTCGCCGAAGGTGGGCGGATAGTCACCGGCGTGCTCGAACGCGGCGTTACCCGGCTGGCAACCGGCCGCAAGACCGGTGGAGAGATCGCCCTGCTCGCGCTTGCCGAAATCGGCATTCCGGTCCTGGACGAATTCCGCGCGCCCCGGCGTTGGAGCTTCTGACCGTGAAGATACGCGATTTGCGCGCCGGACTGATTGCCGGCATCGGAACCGTCCTGATCGCTCCGACCTCACCGGCCCAAGCCGAGAGCCTTCGCGACGCGCTGGCCAAGGCCTATGCATCCAATCCGGTGCTCAACGGCGCGCGCGCGCAGCAGCGGGCGCTTGACGAGATCGTTCCGATCGAACGCGCCGACGGCCTGCCTTCGGCCAGTTCGGACAGCACCTACACCGAGTTTCTGAAACGGGGCCGCAACAGCTTCACCAGTCCCGACCGGGTGCTGAACACGCAGGTCCAGCTTGCCGTGCCGATCTATTCGGGCGGTGCGGTCAAGAACGCGATCAGAGCCGCCGAGACCCGGGTCGGGGCAGGGCAAGCCGACTTGCGCGGCACCGAATCGGCCATCTTCTCGCAAGTCGTCGCTTCCTACATGGACGTGATCTTCAACGAAGCGGTAGTCGGCCTGCGCGACAACCAGGCCGAAGTGCTCAGCGTCAACCTGCGCGCAACCAGCGATCGTTTCGAGATCGGCGACCTCACCCGCACCGATGTCGCACAATCCCAGGCCCGGCTCGCACTCGCACAAGGCGATGCGCGCGCCGCCGCCGCCAACCTTGCTGCTGCGCGCGAGACCTATATCCGGCTGGTCGGTTCGGCTCCCGGACCGCTCGAGCCGCCACCGCCGCTGCCCAACCTGCCTGCATCGGCAGAGGAAGCGGTCGCGATCGCGCTCGAAAGCAACCCCGATCTGATCGCCGCGCGCGAACAGGCCAAGGCAGCGCAATTCGACATCCGCGTCGCCGGGGCCAGCCGCCTGCCGCGAGTGAGCGTGTTCACGCAGGGCGGCTATACCGACTATCTCGGATCGTTGGGCAGCGGCGTCGCCGGAGCCGACGTGGCGCAGAGCGAAACCTCGGCGCAAGTTGGCGCGCGGGTTACCCTGCCCCTGTTCCAGGGCGGCCGTCCCGCCGCCTTGCGCCGCCGCGCCCAGGCTTTCGCCAGCGCCACGCTCGAGGGCGAGATCGCCGCCGAGCGCAGCGTCATTGCCCAGACCCGTGCTGCGTGGACCGCGCTGCTGGCGGCGCGCGAAGTGATCGAGAGCTCGCAAGTCGCGGTCGATGCCGCCGAACTCAGCCTCGAAGGCGTGCGCGCCGAGAACACGGTCGGCAACCGCACCATCCTCGACATCCTCGATGCCGAACAGGAATTGCTGACGACCCGGGTGCGGCTGGTGACGGCACAGCGCAACGCCTATGTCGTCGGCTTCTCGCTACTGGCAGCGATGGGCAAGGCCGAAGCGCGCGATCTCGGGCTTGACGGCGGCGCGCTTTACGATTCGCAGACCAATTACGATCGGGTGCAGGACAAGTGGTCTGACTGGGCCGACGACCCTGCCCCCGAGGCCAGGGCCACGAGGACCGTTGACACGAAGGTCCAAGACGGCGAAATTCGCGCCAAGTAGAGCGTATCAGGCAGGGGCAGCGCAAATGGCGCAATCAGCAGCACCATCCGTCGAGGAAATCCTCGAATCGGTCAAGCAGGTGATCGCGCGCGACAATCGGGCGAGCGCGGCCGAGGTGCGGCGTGAGCGCGAGACCCAGGGCCTTGCCGATGAGGAAGTGCTCGATCTTGCAGCAAGCGCCAGCATAATCGAACCTGACGCCGATGAAGCTGCCGAGGGCGACGGCGACGAGGCGCCGGATGCACTGCTCGACAATGCCACCCGCGCCAGTATGCGCGATTCGTTCGCCGCCCTGGCCATGCTTTCGCAACCCGGAGCCCAGCCGCAGATCGTCCGCTCGGGCGAAACCTCGGTCGAGAGCCTGATGCGCGAACTGCTCCGCCCGGCGCTCGCCGAATGGCTCGACAAGAATCTGCCGCCGATGGTCGAGCGGATGATTGCTGACGAGATCCGCCGCATTTCAGGCAAGAAGGGCTGACCTGCCGGACCTGTCCGGTCCGCGCCAATCGAGCACAGCCATGGCGAAACCCGATGCCTACCTGCTCGATCCCGGGCAATACCCGCTGCGCACCGAAATCGGCCTGCGTTACAGCGACCTTGACGTCAATCGTCACCTCAACAATGTCGCCCTGATCGATATCCTGCAGGATGCGCGCGGCTACTATCATCGAGCCAGCGGCATGTCCCGGGCAACCAGCCAGTTCACCTTGATGGTCGCCAATCTCAACGTTCAGTTCCTTGGCGAGGGCTTCTATGGCCAGCCGGTCATCTGCCACACCGGCCTGCGCGCGCTGGGCAGGACGAGCCAGACAGTGGCGCAGTTGGCCTTGCAGGCAGACCGCCCGATCGCCTATGCCGAAACGGTGATGGTGACGATCCTCGACGGCGGCGCTGCGCCGCATCCGGCCGATTACCGGGAGCAGATGGTGCCATGGCTGATAAAGCCATGAGCGCGCCGGCTGAAAGTTTGGCGGCGGCACGCCGGGCCATGGCTGCCTATCAGGGGCATGCCGCGCACCGGCACATTTTCCTGTGTGCGCAGTCCGAAAAGGCTGCCTGCTGTCCGCGCGAAGCGGGAGCCGAGGCCTGGCTTTATCTCAAGACGCGGCTCAGGGAGCTCAAGCTTGTCAAGCAGGGCGGCATTTACCGGACCAAGGCCGATTGCCTGCTGGTCTGCGCGGCCGGACCGGTCGCCGTGGTCTGGCCCGAGAACGTCTGGTATCACAGCTGCACACCGCCCGTGCTTGAGCGGATCATCCAGGAACACCTGATCGGCGGCGTTCCCGTCGAGGATTTCCGGCTGACCCCGCCCGAAGCCTAGGAATCGCGCTCGTCGTCGAGCGGATCGATGATCGCATCGTCATGGCCGGTCCCTGCCGAAAGGAACACCAGCCCCATCAGCGCTGACATCAGCAGCATCGAAAATCCGATGCCGAGTGCTGTGGCGATGTAGAAATGCACCGAAACCAGGCCGTTGCTGCGATAGAGCAGGACCATCGAGCCGACCACCATGGTCACTGTGATCAGCATCATCCAGCGCATCAACCGCCGATAGCGCGCCCAGGCGAAGGCCGCTGTTTCCGGGTCGTCGAGGGGTGAGCGGGGTATCATCGCGGCACGTCTTCGTGGCTCGGCCCGCGCTGCGCAAGTCATTTCGCACGCCAGACACCATTGGCCGTATCGCAATTGGCGCATCGGACGAATTCGTGGCATGATGCACCTGCAACCGAAAGGGAGACTCGGCATGACCATTGGCCGCATTCTCGAAGGGCGCGCTGCCGGTATCGTCACCTGCGATGCGCGCAAGCTCGTGTCGGAAGCGATCGAACTGCTCGCGCAGCACCGCATCGGCGCGCTTCCCGTTGTCGAGGCTGACGCTGTGATCGGCATTTTTTCCGAACGCGACGTGATCTACAAGCTGCGCGAGATCGGGCCGCGCGCCCTATCGCTCACGGTCAGCGACGCGATGACCTCGCCGCCAGTGACGGTCGGCGCCGATACCGACGCGCTGGAGGCACTCGCGCTGATGACCCGGCGACGCATCCGCCACCTGCCGGTCATGCAAGGCGGACGGATGACCGGGTTCATCTCGATTGGCGACATCGTCAAGTACCGGATCGACCAGATCGAGGCCGAGGCCCAGGCGATGCGCAGCTACATCCAGACGGCATAGCCACTGCATCGCGCTTGCAAGCCGCTTGCCGAGTGGCTGCGCGCTGCCTACATTTCGGGAATGGACATGCAGACACTCACCCTCAGCACTTCTGCCGCCGCCCGGGTGGCGGCAATTGCCGGCAAACAGGCCAAGCCCGCGATCCTCAGGCTCGCTGTCGAAGGTGGAGGCTGCTCGGGCTTCCAGTATACTTTCGGACTTGCCGATGCGCCGCTGGCCGACGACATGATCGCCGAAACCGACGGGGTGCAGCTGGTGGTCGATCCGGTCAGCCTTGATCTCGTCGCAGGCTGCGTGGTCGATTATGTCGAATCGCTTGGCGGCGCCGCCTTCAAGGTGGAAAATCCCAATGCCGCCTCTGGCTGTGGTTGCGGGTCGAGCTTCTCGGTGTGATCCGTGTTGCCAGTTTCAATATCAACGGGATCAAGGCGCGGCTGCCCCGCTTGCTCGAATGGTTGGCCGAAACCCGTCCGAGCGTCGCCTGCCTGCAGGAGATCAAGACGCAGGACGAGGGCTTTCCCGCAGCCGAATTCGAGGCGATCGGCTACAAGGCGATCTGGCACGGCCAGAAGGGCTTCAACGGCGTGGCAATTCTCGCCGATGGCCACCAGCCAGTCGAAGTGAAACGCGGGCTCGACGGTGAGCCCGAGGATGAGCATTCGCGCTATCTCGAAGCCGATGTGTTCGGCTTGCGCGTCGCTTGCATCTACCTGCCCAACGGCAATCCCCAGCCCGGGCCGAAATTCGACTACAAGCTGCGCTGGATGGAGCGGCTGCGCGCGCGCATGGCGCAAATTTCCGCCGATGAAGTACCGGCAGTCGTGCTTGGCGATTTCAACGTCATCCCTGAGGACAAGGACGTCTGGTCACGCCCCGCCATGGCCGACGATGCGCTGATGCAGCCGCAATCGCGCGACGCTTATGCCCGGCTGCTCGCCCAGGGCTGGACCGACGCGATTGACCTGCACAATCCGCGCGGCGGGGTGTGGACCTATTGGGACTATCAGGCCGGTGCCTGGCCGCGCGATTACGGCTTTCGCATCGACCACGCGCTGCTTTCACCAGAGCTGGCGGACCGGCTGGCAAGCTGCGGCGTAGACAAGAGCTATCGTGGCCGCGAAAAGGCCAGCGATCACGCGCCGATCTGGGTCGAGGTCAAGCCGTAACCAAGGCCTGGCCAAGGCCGCTCAACGATAGAAGATGTGGTTATCGACCTGCGCCAGGCGCTTGAGCCGCCAGCGCGGGGCAACATGCGTAGCGTGGAAGAACAGCGCGCCATCGGCCGGGTTGTGCCAGCTATCCTGGTCGGCGATCCGGGCAATCGCAGCAGCCCGCTGCCAGGCGAGGCTGTCTTCGCGGATCGCGGGCATCGAACGGCCACGCACGAAGGAAAATTGCGAGCGCTGGAACACGACGCCGCAATAGGATGCAGGGAAACGCCCCGACTTCGAGCGCTCGACGACAACCCGCCCGACGGCAAGCTGGCCCGCCAGAGATTCGCCGCGTGCCTCGAAATAGATTGCCCCGGCAAGGCAGCGCAGCTCGCTGTCGAGCGGACCCTGGCGCTTGTGCGCACGAACATGTTCGGCAAGCGAGGCAGCGCGCGAGAGCGCGGGCTCATTTGCTTCGGCTTGCGGCGCTTCGACTTGCGGCGGCACCACAGTCTCGGCCTCTTGGGTAACTTCGCTCGCGAGGGGAGCAATGGTCGCCCCGATCGCGATTTCGACCGGTGCGATCACCGGCAGCGCCTCTTCCGCGAGCGCTTCGGATCCACTCGATCCGAGCAGCGCGGTCAGCAATGTAGCGGCCACGGCAATGCCGCTGGCCACATCAAACTTGGTACGCATTATATCCTGTTCAAATGGCGGTGAGCGCGCCTGTCACGAACTGGAGCGATCGGCCGCTGTCGGCCTTTGCGATCGTCCGGGCTCGCCGGGCGCTCCCCGTCTGCGTGCTAACAGCGGGCCAGATTGACCTCGACTGCCGCCTGCGCGTGAGCGAGCGACCCCTTGTTTGTGCAGCGCAACAAAGTCAACTCGGCAGGTGCGGTAATCCGATGAACCGTTCACCATGCGCGATATCCAGTTCCAAGACCCACAAATCGGGGTCCTGACCCACGCGCCGCTCCACATATTCTTCAATTGTTGGTTTATTTTCCGTATCTTGCCGGAAACAGGCGGTCCATTTCCGGCTGCCGTCGAGCTGTGGCATGCGCTCGTATCCGCGCGGGTTTGCGCCACTTTCGGTCAAGACGATAAGGATAGTGCCGGCATCGCGTTCACCTTTGTGGAGCACCATGGCAAAGCCGCCTTCGCCCTGAACCAGGCGAATCAGCGCCCCGACCTCAAGGTGCGCCGGCAGCCGCGGGTCCAAGTCAGGAACCGGAACTGGCGTAGCCGGGCAGGCCCGACAGGGGGATGCGCGAGCGCATGAATGTGCCGGTGCCGCGCCCGATCTCCTCGCCCTCTGCATCGACCAGCCGCGATTCGGCGACAAGGACGCGGCGACGACCGGAAATCCAGCGTCCTTCGGCCACGACCTCCCCGCGCCGCACCGGCTTGGTGAAATGCAGGTTGAACGAGGTAGTCAGCAGGAAACGGTCGGAAACCAGGGTGTTGGCTGCGTAGAATGCAGCGTCGTCGAGCATCTTGAAATAGATCGTGCCGTGGGCAGCCCCGGCGGCATGGAAACAGTCTTCCTCGACCAGAAAGCGGATCGTCGCTGCGCCCTCGTGGGTGATTTCGAGCCGGGAGGCAAAGACACCATTGATCGGTGCTACGGCGTAGAGCCGTTCCAGCGCGCGCCAGTGAAGCTGGGCGCCGCTAGACTCAGGCCGCATCGCGATCGATGACATTGGCAAGCACCCCGTATAGCTGGGCCTCGCTGGAAGCAGCGAGCAGTGCCTCCTGCACCCGCTCGTTGCGCATCAGCCGCGAGATGGCGGCAAGCGCATGGAGATGGCCCTGACCCGATTGCTCAGGCGAGATCAGGCCAAAGACAAGCTTGACCGGGGCCCCGTCGACCGCGTCGAAATCAACTGGCCGCGCCAGCCTGATCAGCGCGGCAGAGGGCCGATGGATACCGGCAACACGCGCGTGGGGAATAGCGACTCCGCGACCGAAGCCGGTGCTGCCCAACGCCTCGCGCTCAGCCAGGCCTTGAGCGACCACGGCTTGCTCGATGCCATAGACAGCCGAAAACAGCCCGGCGACGCTAGCGAGAATCTCGGTCTTGGAGCCAGCGTCGGCAAGGCCGACCGCTTCGGGCAGAAGTTGGAAATGAACGTTCATCTCGATCCGGATACTGTGCGGACGCGTGTTGGCGTCCGAGGTGTGCCCTCGCCGGGCGCGTGACGCGCGGCGAAGCCTCTCCTCCGCTTGATGAACCCGCAAGCTTGCAGGTTCAGGACGGTTCGACCCAGCCGATCGAGCCGTCGCCGCGTCGGTAGACCATATTATGACGTCCGGTGCCAGCATTTTTGAAGAACAGCGCCGAGGTATTGCGCAGATCGAGCATCATCACTGCATCGGAGACCGTCGCTTCGGGAATATCGACGCGGGTTTCAGCGATGACGACAGGCGCATCGGCGACAACCTCTTCGGCTTCGGCGGGCGGCTCCTCGAAAATGGTATAGGCCGCTTCCTCAAGCGCAAGGGCGTGGGCAGCCTGCTCGTGCCGGTCCTTGAGCCGACGCTTGTAGCGCCGCAATTGCTTGTCGATCTTTTCCGCTGCCTGATCGAGCGCGACATGCGCGACATGCGCCGAGCCGGTCGCCTTGAGCACGAGATTGTGCATGACATGCATGATGATGTCGCAGCGGAAGCTGTCGGACGGCCCCCGTCCGAAGGTGACATGCGAGGACAGCGCGCGGCTGAAATACTTCTCGACTATCGCAGCCAGCCGCTGGGTCGCGTGGGTCTGCAAGGCTTCGCCAGTGTCGACCTGGTGTCCGGAAACGCGGATGTCCATCGATTTTATTCTCCTCTGGGCAAGACCGGCTGACCCCACAAGGGCGAGGCCACAGTCTTGAGAAATTCGGCATGGGCGGCCAGTTCCTCGGCGCTGGCACAATGCGGGCGAGCTGGTCGAAACGCGCGCCGGATCTGGACAACGCGCTCAACCGCTACGGTCTCGAGCTCGATCCCCGCAGCAAGCTCGAGGCCGATCTGGCGGCCTCCGGTCAGCTCCACATAGACCTGGGCAAGCAGCTCGGCATCGAGCAGCGCGCCATGCAGGGTGCGGTGACTGCGATCGATGCCATAGCGGGTACACAGGGCATCGAGCGAGTTCTTGGCGCCGGGGTGGCGGGCGCGGGCGAGCGCGACCGTATCGATCATCCGCTCAAGCCCGACTGGCGGCAGGCCACAGCGCGCCAGCTCGGCATTGAGGAAGCCGAAGTCGAAGCCGGCATTGTGCGCGACCAGCGGGCTCTCGCCGATGAATTCGAGGAATTCGGCGGCGCGGGCAGCAAACAGCGGCTTGTCGGCAAGGAAGGCATCGCCCAGCCCATGGATCCGCTCGGCCTCAGGCGGCATCGACCGTTCGGGATTGAAATAGCCATGGAAGGTGCGGCCAGTGGTCACCCGGTTGACCATCTCGATGCAGCCGATTTCAACCATCCGGTCACCGGACTGAGGATCAAGCCCGGTCGTCTCGGTATCGAAGATAATCTCGCGCATCTGAGTTCATATCGGCCTGCAAGCGGCGTGAAGCAAGCGATTCCCGTCGTCAAAATGTCTTATTCGGTACCAGTCAGGGAGTGCACCAGCGCAGCGACAGCAGCGCGGGTTTCGGCCAGGGAAACCCCGGTATCGATGACATAGTCGGCGCGGGCGCGCTTCTCGGCATCGGGCACTTGCAACGCGAGGATCTGCTCGAACTTTTCGACAGTCATGCCGGGTCGGGCAAGGACGCGCTCGCGCTGCATTTCGGCAGGGGCGGAGACGACGAGGACGGCATCGAGCTGATAGGCCCCGCCTTTCTCGTAAAGGAGAGGAATATCGAAACAGATCAGCGGTTTGTCTGAGTTTTCAGCGAGGAAACCGGCGCGCATTTCGCCGACTGCGGGATGGACGATTGCTTCCAGCCGCTTGAGTGCGGCGGGATCGCCGAACACGGCTGCGCCCAACTTCTGCCGGTCGACACCCTGCGGGCCGGTCGTACCGGGAAATTCAGCCTCGATCGCGCCGAGCAGTGCGCCGCCTGGCCCCTGCAACTCGTGCACCGCAGCATCGGCATCGAACACCGGTACATTAAGCCCGCGCAGCATGGCAGCCACTGCCGACTTGCCCATGCCGATCGAGCCAGTGAGGCCGAGGATGAAAGGTTTACTCATCGGGTGAGCAGATCCCGCAGCTCTGCGTCATACTGCCGAGGGGCTGGCTGGCCGAAGAAATGCTCGAACGCCGTGGCAGCCTGGCCTATCAGCATGACAAGGCCGTCGGCTGTGCCCAGGCCAAGCGCGCGGGCCCTTGCCAGCAAGCCAGTTTCGAGCGGAGAATATACCATATCGAACACCAGTGCCTCTGGCTGCAGGCTCGTCAGTTCATCGAGTACGAAGGTGGGCATTGCCTCCTGTCCGGTCATGCCGAGCTGGGTGGCGTTGATCACCAGCGATGCGCCCTCAAACACGCCCGACCCTAGCGCAAAGGCAGGAAATTGCGTTTTCAGACCGCATTCTTCGGCGGCTCGCCTCGCCTTGTCCGGCGAACGCGCCAGCACCGTGGTTTCAAGACCGGCTCGCCCGGCTAGCCAGACAAAGGCCGAGCGGGCTGCACCGCCCGCGCCGATCACCACAGCCTTGCCACTGCGTGCAGCGCCGATCGCTGCCGCAACTCCATCAACATCGGTGTTGGTGGCGCAAAGTCGGCCTTGGGACCTCGGCCAAAGGCAATTGGCCGCACCGACATGCGCTACGCGCGAATCCTGCTCATCGGCAAAATCGAGTACGCTCAGCTTATGCGGGATCGTGACATTGCAGCCACGCCAGTCAGGATCCTCGCGCCGCATCGCGAAATAGTCCGCCAGTTCCTCCGCTCGGACATGACAGGCACGATAGTCGGCCTCGATGCCGAGCTTGCTTAGCCAGAAATTGTGGATCAGCGGCGATTTCGAGTGGCTGATCGGGTCGCCAATAACTTCGGCGTAGGGCTTGCCGGCACCGGTCATTGTGTCAGCTCCCCGAGATCGCGCAGCGCGCCAAGCACTTGCAGCAAGGGCATGCCAAGCACAGTGAAATGGCTACCCTCGATTCGCTCGAACAGGTGGACGCCGCGAGCCTCGATCCGGAATACCCCGACGCAGCCAGCCACCGCAGGCCACTCGGAATCGAGATAATCAGCGATGAAGGCTTCGCTCAGCACTCGCAGGTGCAACCGCGCGACATCGGCATGGCTCCAGACCAGCGAGCCGCTCCGCGCCAGTGCGGCGGCGGAATGCAGCTCCATCACCTTGCCCGAAAACGACCTCAAGTGCGCTTCAGCTTCGCTGCGCGAGGCAGGTTTATCGAACCGTCTGCCTTCAACCACCACCAGCGAATCGCTGCCCAGAACGACCTCCTGGCTGCCTGCGACCGCCAGTGCCTTGGCCTGCGCCAGCGCCAGCGCGATTTCACCCGGTGCAGCCCCGGCCAGCTGCGCCTCAAGCGCGCGCTCGTCGATATTGGCAGGCTCAGCCCGAAACACCACGCCTGCCTCGCGTAGCATGGCCTGGCGCGACTCGCTCTTTGAAGCAAGGATTAGGGTCATACTGGCCCGGTGTGGCTGCCCGCAGGATCGCTATCGAGCCGCCGTTCGTTGAACAGGTTGATTACTGCAGCGGCGGTTTCCTCGATCGAGCGGCGGGTAACGTCGATCACTGGCCAGCTGTTGTCGGCAAACATCCGCCTGGCATATTTGACTTCCTCGGAGACCCGGTCGCTATCGACATAGTCGGTGTCAGGCGTCTGGCTAAGCGAGATCAGACGATTACGTCGCACCTGGACCAGCCGGTCAGGTGCGGTAGTCAGCCCGACCACCATCGGCCGCCGCAAGCCGAACAGTGCGGGCGGCGGCGGGCTTTCGACCACGATCGGGATATTCGCTACCTTGTAGCCGCGATTGGCGAGGTAAATGCTGGTTGGCGTCTTCGACGTGCGCGAAACCCCGGCAAGCACGATATCGGCCTCTTCCCAGTCCTCCCACAGGATCCCGTCGTCATGGGCAATAGTGTACTGGATCGCATTGACCCGGGCGAAATAGGCCTCGTCGAGCCTGTGCTGGCGGCCGGGTCGGCCAGTGGCTTCCTGTCCCAGGATCGCAGCGAGCGCATCAGTCACTACGTCGAGCACCGGCACGGCAGGCATGCCGAGGGCAGAGCAACGCTCCTCAAGCGCGGCACGGGTGCGCTCGTTGACCAAGGTAAATAGCACCAACCCGGGATTGGCAGCGATTTCGCCAAGGATCCGGTCGAGATGTTGCTGCGAGCGTACCATCGGCCAGAAATGCCGCACGACATCGCTATCGTCGAATTGCGCCAGCGCGGCCTTGGCGATCATCTCCAGCGTTTCGCCGGTTGAATCGGACAGGAGATGGAGGTTGACCCGCGCCATTTTCGCCAATGAACCGGCCGGAACCAGACCGGCTCCGGGTTGTGGAAAGCAGTCAGCATAAACCACGGGAGAAATGGCCTGACAACCACGGTGACAATTTGCATCCCCGATTCCAGCCTTGCCCGGCCCGACAAACCCACATGTTGAAATGGCTACCCACAGTCTGTGGAGAGCGGGGACAACCATCGATTGACGCGCTCGGCTGCCGATTCGCGGATCGCTACGCCCTGTTCAAGGCTGGAGAAATCGGGCAATGGCCCGCAGTCCCCAGTTTCCACAAGACCAACAGACTCCACTAATCTTTATATAAATCCTATTTATTAGTAGATTGGATCCTTCGAGATGCCCGGTTTGCTGCTTCGCGCCTTGCGCGGCGAGAACACGCCATCGCGTCCGGTCTGGCTGATGCGCCAGGCCGGCCGCTACCTGCCTGAGTACCGAGCCCTGCGCGAACGCAAGGGTGGTTTTCTTGCGCTCGTCTACGACAGCGAGACTGCCGCCGAGATTACCCTCCAGCCGATCCGGCGCTTTGGTTTCGATGGGGCAATCCTGTTTTCCGACATCCTGATCGTGCCCTATGCGATGGGCCAGGATCTCGAGTTCACTGCAGGCGAAGGACCCCGTCTGTCGCCAAGGCTGATCGATGCGGCGCTGGCTGGCCTCCATGCCGTGCCCGAGCGGCTCTCGCCGATTTACGAGACGGTAGCTC
>JBIPOX010000057.1:0-6746 GCA_044378785.1 Novosphingobium sp. | reverse complement strand
GGTTCAAACCTCGATCAGCACCGCGCCGCCCTGACCGCCGCCAGCGCACATCGCGGCGACCCCAAGGCCGCCGCCCGCGCGCTTGAGATCGTTGATCAGGGTGCACAGCATGCGCGCGCCCGAAGCCGCGATCGGATGGCCAATCGAGCAGCCGCTGCCGGCGATATTGACGGTATCCTCGTCAAGACCGAGCACCTTGCAGGCCGCGACCGGAACCGAGGCGAAAGCCTCGTTGATTTCCCAGAGCTTGATGTCGGTGGTCTTGCGTCCGGTCCGCTCAAGCAGCTTATCGATCACTTCGACCGCGCCCATGCCCATGCGCGCCGGATCGACGCCCTTCGAGGTCCAGCCGAGCAACTTGGCGATCACCTCCGCTCCGCTGCCTCTGGCGGCGTCCATCGAAGCGAGCATCAGCGCGCCGGCCGCGTCATTGACGCCGCTGGAATTTCCCGCAGTGATTGAGAAGCCCTCGATCTCCGGGTGCAAGACCTTGAGACTTGAGAGTTTTTCTGCGGTGGTGTCGCGACGGGGATGCTCATCGACCGTGAATTCGAACAGGGTACCATCGAAGCCCATTGCCTCGACCGGGACAATCTCGTCGAGGAAATTGCCGGCATCAATCGCCGCGATCGCGCGCTGGTGCGAACGCAGCGCCCAGGCGTCCAGCTCTTCGCGGGAGAGGTTGTTTTCCTTGGCGGTATTCCAGCCGACGGCGATCGACATGTCGAACACTGGCGCGTCGGGCCGGTCACGGTGGGTGGGCGGAAGCCACTGGTTGAATTCCGCGCTGCCAGGCTCGCGCTGCATCATGCGCGGCATGAACGAGCCGGAGTGAACGCCGCCGCCGATCACGAAACGCTCCATGCCCGAAGCGATCGAGCCGGCCGCGAAACCGACGGCAGTCAGCCCCGAGGCGCAATGGCGGTTGGTTGCCGCGCCGCCAGCCTGGAGAAGGCCAATCTCTTCGGCAGCGAACCGTGCGATCGCGCCGCCGCCAGCCATCGATTCGCCCATGATCACATCATCGATTTCCCTGGGGTCGACGCCGCTGCGCTCCACCGCCGCCTCAAGCACGGTAGTGGCCAGCTTTTCCGGCGTGGTATTGGCCAGAGAGCCCTTGCGCGAGGTAGCGACAGCGGTCCTGACAGCGCTGAGGACGGCAACTTCTGGCATGATCTGACTCCCGATATGTCTATCAGGCTCATCTGGCACGGCTCGGCCATCGGGATAAAGAGCCAAATTGCGCTACGCGCAGCCGCGGACGCGATATCGCATCGGCGGCTGGGTCAACTGGAAAGCCCGAGCCCGATCAAACCTTGCGCAGAGTGCCGCTGGTTCCCGATGCCTGGCCGGCCATACGATATGGGCGCGTATAGTCTTCATGATGGGCGTTTTTCGCCAGAGGCGCGCGCGCGAGAATTGGATCGATCTCTTCGGCAAAGGCAACCCTGAAGCGTTCGCCGGAAACCCAGGCGACGGTGCCATCGACCCAGCCGATATTGCGCAGGCTGACCGCGACAAGGTTTCCTCGGACCACCCGCACGGCACCTTCGCCCATCATGCCGCCTGGCGAGAGATTGCGCACCTTGATGCGATGCTCCGCCTCCTCGCCATCGATGCGAAAGTCAGCAAGCAGGAAAAGGCTGTCGCGATTGAGATGCCGATTGTCGTCCATGCTAGTCTGGCCGATCCGTCCTTCCGAATAACCATTTGTCGCGGTAGCATGGCAAAACACCACGTCCGCACTGCTCGGAGATAGGATGGTCTGGCAAACAAAACCTTAAGAAAGCTCTGAAATCAGAGCTATTGCGCCATTTCGGGACAGTCGAAACCGGGCGGGTTAAGCAATGCTCCTAGTCGTCACGGGAGACTTTTTCGCGCCGTTCATGCGCTTCCTGCGCCTCAACCGTCATGGTTGCAATCGGCCGCGCGATCAGCCGGCCCAGGCCAATCGGTTCGCCAGTCACTTCGCAAAAACCATAGTCGCCTTCTTCGATGCAACGCAGTGCTGAATCGATCTTGGCGATGAGCTTGCGCTGGCGGTCGCGGGTGCGCAGCTCGATCCCCCAGTCGGTCTCGCTCGAAGCCCGATCATTGAGGTCTGGCTCGCGGATCGGGCCATCCTGCAATTGCTGCAGGGTACCCGCAGACGCCGCGACAATCAGCCGTTTCCAGCCATTGAGCAGCTTGCGGAAATAGTCCCGCTGTGCATCGTTCATGTATTCTTCGTCTTCGGAAGGGACGTAACTTCCGCCGATTTCGCGCCGGGCCTTTGCCAGCACGTCGATTTCGTCAGCAAGGGCCGATGCCATTCAGAAACTCCGCTTTCAATGTGCCAGCGTCGCTTCGTCCTGTCGTTCCGGGCGTTCCCGGTAACCCAGCGAGCCGCGTCGCCGAGCCTATAGTTCCGCGCCACGACCCACACAAGCAGTCATACGGGTTTCACACCGAAAAACATCGGGCCGTCCTTAGCCGAAGTGGGAAAAATGGAAGCGGCGTTAACCATTTGTTGACCATGACAGGCCAGCTTCATCTTCAAGGACCGGCAAGGGGGCTGGTCAAAAAATGGGGTACGAAGAGATGTTGGAAGATAGCTGGGCCAGACCCGAAGCCATCAAGGACGCAGCGCCTGCAGATTGCTCGGTGACAGACCTGTTTCTCGCTGGCTGCCTGGCGGCTGCCGCTGAAGGAGACCGGTCAGCCTACTACGAACTCGGCGTCGCGTTTTCGACCGGCAGCCATGGCATTGCCTCCGACCTCGTCGAAGCGCACAAATGGTTCAATCTTGCCGCTGTCGGCGGGCATTGCGAGGCGCAATACTGCCGCGCCGAGATTTCCGAAGAAATGACCGCTCGCGAAATCGCCGAGGCGCAGCGCCGGGCACGCCAGTGGATCGCCGAATCCGGCCGCAAAGCAGCCTGAGCCAAACTCACTCACTTTTGCGGAAGGGGGTCCTTCCGCCCAGCCAGGTCTGATCCTGCGCGACACCGGCGCGCTCGCGCTCGAGAAAGTCGGCGATAGCCTCGCGAAAGCCGGGATGGGCGATGAAATGGGCCGAATTGGTCCTTACCGGCTCATAACCGCGCGCCAGCTTGTGCCCGCCCTGTGCGCCTGCCTCGACCCGGTCCAGCCGCAGGGCAATGGCAAGATCGATCGCCTGATAATAGCATAGCTCGAAATGCAGGAAGGGCTGCTCGATCAGCGCCCCCCAGTAGCGGCCATAGAGCGCATCGGCGCCAATGAAATTTAGCGCACCGGCCACGGCCTCGCCATCGCTGAACGCCAGCACCAGCGCAATCCGATCAGCCATGCGCTCGCCAAGCAGCGTGAAGGCCTCGCGGGTCAGATAGGGCGTGCCCCACTTGCGCATGCCGGTATCCTGATAGAACCGCCAGAAAGCGTCCCAGTGCTCCGGCTTGATCTCGGGTCCGGCAACCACGCGGATGTCGAGTCCCTGCTGCGCCCGCGCGCGTTCCTTGCGGATGTCCTTGCGCTTGCGCGAGGAGAGAACATCGAGGAAATCGTCAAATGTCTCGTAGCCGCGCCGCTCCCAGTGAAACTGAATGTCATGCCGGATCAGCCAACCAGCGCGTTCGAAAAGGTCGACCTGCGCGTCCTCGATAAAGGTTGCATGGGCCGATGACAGTTCGTTGCCCCTACACAATTCCTCCGCCGCCTGCAGCAAGGGCACGGCCAAGCCTGCCTCGCGCGTAAGCACACGCGGGCCAGTGGCCGGGGTGAACGGTGCGGCGATCTGGAGCTTGGGGTAATAGTCGCCCCCGGCGCGCCGCCAGGCGTCCGCCCAGGAATGGTCGAAGACATATTCGCCCTGGCTGTGGTACTTGAGATAGGCGGGCAGCGCTCCGGCCAGGGTGCCATCGGCCGCCTCGGCGACGATCGGCAAGGGCCTCCAGCCGCTGGTCCCGCCGACACTACCCGACTCTTCGAGCAGCGAGAGGAACGCGTGGCTCATGAACGGGTTGGCACCGACGTTCAGCGCGTCCCATTGCCCGACGGGTAGCTCGGCAACCGATTGCGCGGTGCGGATGGTGTATTCGGCATCGCTCATGGCGCAGATACCAGGCCCTGCGCTTCCGCGATCGGCGCATCGGCATGGAGCCTGGCCCGCGCGAGCAGTTCGGGCGAGCGCACGGTCCAGGTCGCAACCGGCATTCCCCGCGAGCGCTGGCCAGCAGCAAAACGGCTTGGCAGGTCGCGGATGTCGTAAGCCAGAAACTGCGGCCGGGCATGCCACAGCGCAAAATGGCGGCGCAGGTCGCCAGCAAGGCCCTTTGCGCCTTCTTCGGTGACCACCAGCCCGCGCACCGTCTGGGGGCTATGCCTTGCGAACCAGGCCGGGACGCGCGGATCGAAACTCATCGCGGCATGTTGGCCGTGATAGCCCTTGAGCGCTGCAAGCACCGCCCTGCACGACTGCTCGACATCGTAGCCGCGCTTCGACTTGATCTCGATCAGCAGGGGAACACGCCCGTCGATCAGAGCGAGCAGATCATCAAGCGTCGCTGGACTCTCGTCGGTGCCCGGATAGGGCATCTGGCTCAGCTCGCTTGCCATGCAGGCTGCAGTTTCGCCTTCGACACGAAGCAAGCGCTGCAGGTTCCAATCGTGGAACACCATCGGCACACCGTCGCGGCTGAGCTGGATGTCGCACTCTATGCCATGCCCGTGCGCGATAGCGAGACGCGCTGCCGCCAGCGAGTTTTCCGGCACTCGCGACCCATGCTCACCGCGGTGGGCATAGGTCCATTTGCCCAGCCAGTCGGCCATGCCGGGCCGGGGCACTGGCGCGAGCCAGCGGTCAATCAGGCCGAACGGCGACAATCGCATCGATTTCCACCGCCGCGCCGAGCGGCAGCACCGGCACCCCGACCGCGCTGCGCGCATGCTTTCCGGCATCGCCAAACAGATGGACCATCAGGTCGGACGCACCATTGGCGACCTTGGGCTGATCGGTGAAGTTGCCAGCCGAATTGACGAATACACCCAGTTTGACAATCCGCTCGATCCGGGAAAGCGACCCCAGGGCGGACTTGAGCTGGGCAAGGATCATCAGCCCGCAGGCCTGCGCCGCCTCGGCTCCGGCTTCGAGGGTAACATCCTCGCCGAGCCGCCCGGTCACCAAAGCGCCGCCAACAAAGGGCAATTGTCCCGACACATGTGCCAGCCCTCCCGCCATTACGACCGGTACATAACTTGCCACTGGAGCGGCGGCTTCGGGCAGGGCAAGGCCCTTTTCGGCCAGTCTCGCATCGATCTCGGCGTCGGTTATCGGCATGGTGTCTTTCTCATCCGTCGTTGTCGCCGTGCAGCCGCTCTAGTAGCCACGGCAGCGCGTGATCCCAGGTGTCGATGCGCGCATGGGCGTGCCCTGCCTTGTGCGCGCAGGAGATATGCGGCGCAATCATTGGCTCGCCGCAAAGGTGCAGACGATCGACATGCGGTGCCACTTCCGAGACCGAGCCATGATGCTGAGCCAGATCGTCGATGAAGACTGCCCGGCTTGGCGCATATTCGTCGAGAATCGCCTTGAGCGCGGGACCTTTCGGACCCTGGTTAGTGTATACCCGCAAATTGATGCCGTGATCGGCAAGCTGGCGCGTCCTGCTTTCGCGGTGATGGTCTTGCAGATTGGTGAGCACGACCACGTCCGCGCTTTCGGCAAGCGAGGCGATTGCGGCGACCGATCCGGCGATCGGATATTGGCGATGCATCTCGCTATCGAAGAAGCCGCTGAGGTGCTTCCAGATGTCCTCAAGCGCGACCGGCTCGTTGCTGGCAACGCGCTTCATCGAACGCACCAAATCGCCGCCGCTCATGTCGAAGCGGATGCCATGCATTTCCTCGAGCCACTCACCAAAGGGGCCTACCATGTGCAGCAGCACTTCGTCGCAATCGGAGATGACCAACGGCCGGGTCATGCGCCAAGCCTTTCGCCTGCAGCGGCAAGCTCGCCCGGTTCGACGCCAAGCGCATCGGCGGCAGCGACAAGGTCCGGCTCGTGCGCGCGCAGGAAGTCGATCACGGCGGCAAGGATCGCCGGCTCGCCCAGTCCGGCGCGCAGGTCTTCGGGCGTGAGACCGGTGAGCGTCAACAGGCGTTCGGCGCGATCATGTTGGCCTAGCACCCAGCCGAGCGCGCCAAGTGCCAGGGTCTGGGGATCGGCGGCCGGGGATGGCGGTTGCCTGAGAATTGTCAGCCTCGCTTTCAGCGCATAGAGTCCAGGGTCACTGCGCAAGATGGTGTCGATCCCGCGAATGGCAAAGCGAATTCTAGTTGTCGAGGACAACGACCTTAACCGGAAGCTGTTTTGCGATGTCCTCAGGAACCAGGGCTTCGCGGTCGAAGGTGTCGCCGATGGCGAGGCGGTAATCGCGGCGGCGCGCAACTTTGTTCCCAACCTCATCATCATGGACATCCAGTTGCCGGGGATTTCCGGCCTCGACCTGATCGAGGCGGCCAAGGCTGATCCGGTGCTCCGCGCCATCCCGGTGCTGGCCGTAACCGCCTATGCCGGCAAGGGTGATGAGGAGCGGATCCGCGACGCGGGCGCCGATGGCTATTTGTCAAAACCGGTCTCGATTGGCCCGTTCATGTCTGCAGTGCAGGCACTGCTGTAGCCAGCGGCGATGGCAATCGCTTGACAAGCATGGCCTGCCGCCTCTTTTGCGCCCCAATCGCTTTCTAGGAACCCCGCCATGGACCGAACTACAGTCGAAAGCCGGATC
>JBIPOX010000304.1:0-2881 GCA_044378785.1 Novosphingobium sp. | reverse complement strand
GTGTTCCCGCGCAACACCGGATCGGTGGCGCGCCAGCGCAGGCCCTCGTCGACTGCCTGCTCGATCAGGCTGCGATCCTCGCGGCATGCTTCCCAGAAGTGATAATGGGTCAGCAGGGCATGGATGGTAATGCCCAGCTGCCGCCAGGTAGTGCCGCCGCCAGCAAAAATCACCAGCTTGCAGAAGGCGAAGATTTCTTCCTTGGTGAGCTTGCGCTTCGAGCCGTCGTCCTCGGTGACGTCGTTCTGCATCAGGCTCGAAATGACATTGTCGCCCGGTTCACGCAGATTGCTCTCGACCATGTCGGTCAGCACCCGGTCGACATATTGGAACGAGGCGATCCGGTCCTCGATCGGGGTGTCGGCCGAGCCGAACGAGCCCCGGTGCAGGTGGTAACGAAAATCGATGACGCTGGAACCCTGCAGCCCGATCGCGCGGGTGACCACCGCCATCGGCAAGGGCGCGCACAGGTTGGCATTGAGATCGCAATGCCTGTCGCCGGTTCTGGCGATGCGGTCGAGCAACACGTCGACGGTATCCTCGACAAAGCGCGCGTTCCACCAGCCAAGCACGCGCGGGCGCTTGAACAGCGGCTGGGCCGTGGCACGCAGCCGCTTGTGCTGCTTGCCGACCATCGACAGGATCGTCGGGCCGATCATCTGGACCACGCTCATCTTCTGGTAGCCTTCGGACGAGAACAGCGTGTTCTCGCGCCAGCCGATCTCGTTGGCGCGGTAGGAATAGAAGGTGAAAATCCGATCGGTGTCCTTCATGTCGAAGGTGCCCCCGGGCAGGCCGAGGTGCGCGCGCATCGAACCTTCCTGCACCGCGCCTCTGTCGCGCACGGCATTGAGCGCGGCGGTATAGTCCTTGCCTTCTTCCGACCCGGCGTTGATGCCTTGCCGGTTGACGTCGAACATTGCCTGGTATTCGGGATTGTCCGAGAACAGCGCGTCCTCGAGATTCTCTACTGCCTTGGTCGCCATGATCTGGTCCCTCAGTATATCCGGTTTCAGCCGCAGCCGATGTTGACGCTGGTCTGCATCTGGAATTCGCGAAGGCCCTCGATGCCCCGCTCGCGGCCTAGCCCGCTCAGCTTGACGCCGCCGCTCGAAACGTGGCTCGACATGAAGCCGCCGTTGATATTGACCGCGCCGGTGCGCAGCCGCAGCGCCACTTCGAGCGCCTTGGCACGGTCCAGCCCGTGGACATGGCCTGACAGCCCGAACCTGGAATCGTTGGCCATTTCCACTGCATGGTCGAGATCGCGATAGCCGATCACCCCGACCACCGGCCCGAAGATTTCCTCTTGCGCCGCTGGGTTCTGGTTGTCGGGCAGATCGAGCACGGTCGCTTCCCAGAAGAAGCCCTTGTCCATGTGCGCCGGGCGCTTGCCGCCAGCGACCACGGTGCCGCCGCCATCGACTGCTGCCTGGGTGAAATGCTCGCAACGGGCGCGCTGGGCAGCGCTGATCACCGGACCAAGCTGTGTTGCGGGATCGTCGGCGCGGCCGATCTTCAGGTTGGAGACCATCTGCGCCATGCTTTCGAGCACCTTGGCCTTGCTCTCCTCGGGCACGAAGATGCGGGTGCCGAGCACACAGCCCTGCCCCGCGTGCGAGCCGCAGACCATCAGCGCCTGCATCGCGGCGGCTTCGACCTTGTCGGGCAGGAAAATCTGCGCCGACTTGCCGCCCAGTTCGAGCACCAGCCGCTTCAGCGTCGGTGCGGCCTGCTGCGCCACCTTGACGCCGACATCGCACGAGCCAGTGAAGCTGACCAGATCGACCGAAGGGTGTTCGGACATCCGCTGGCCGCCAGCGATCCCTTGCTCGATGACGAGGTTGAACACGCCCGGCGGCAACCCGGCTTCCTGCGCCGCCTCGGCAAAGACCATTGCGGACAGCGGGGTAAGCGGATTGGGCCGCAGCACCACCGAATTGCCTGCCATCAGCGCGGGCACCACTTTCCAGAAGGCGGTATAGAGCGGCACGTTGTAGGCCGAAATCGCCGAGACCACGCCGACCGGCGACCAGCGCTTGACGCTCTGCATCTGGTAGAAGGGCGTCACCCGCTCGTGAAGGGGCACCGGGTTGTCCTCTATCTCGGGCAGCTTGAGGAACATGTCGATAATGTCGTCGGTCATCCGCAGCGGGCCATCGACCTGCGCCATCATCACGAAAGAGCTGATCGGGCAGCCCGCCTCCTTGACCGCCAGCTCACGCAGTCGCCCCTCATGCTTGCGCATCGCTTCGCCGAACCGGGTCATCGCCGCTGCGCGCGCCTTCATCGACAGGCCCGACCAGGTGCCCTCGTCGAACGAGCGACGCGCCGCGAGGATGGCTGCATCGACCTGAGTCGGCGAAACGCTGGCGAGCGTATCCACGGTGGTTTCGTCGGAAGGATTCTCGACCGCAAACGGCGCGCCTTCGCCTTTGACGAAGTCACCGTCGATGTAACCGGAGTATTCCAGGATCCTGCTCCTATTATTCGCAATTGCGAATTATTGTTCGCGGTATGAGGCTATCTCTTTAGCATCACAGCGTCAATCTGCATGTTCGCGCAGCGAGGCGCAACTGGCCGGATTTCGGACTCGCTGGCGGCGCAAAAATCTCATATCTGTCCCGCCACAAGCAATGGCGAGCAAGCGCCGGACCACACATGGAGAGCATCACCAATGACCCAGACCGTTACGATCCCGGCTGAACGCGAAGGCACCGAGGCCCCGGCCGACCTGGCCGAGCGCCGCGCCATGATGGTTGCTGCCGCCGAGGCCGGGATGCTGCCGGGACCGGATCGCCCTGCCGCCGAGCAGGTGATTGACGGGGTTCGCACCCTGACCGTCAGCCCAGAGGGCAAGGCGGTGCGCGGCTACCTGCTC
>JBIPOX010000159.1:0-4573 GCA_044378785.1 Novosphingobium sp. | reverse complement strand
CTGCTCATGCTTCACGGTGGCGGCTACAGGCTTGGGCGGCCCGAGAACGACACCCGCTTTGCCGAGCGGCTGGCCGACCGTTGCGGCATCGAGGTGGTCCTGCCCGCTTACCGGCTCGCTCCCGAAAATCCCTTCCCCGCCGGGTTCAACGACGGCTGGAAGGCGCTGGTCGCCTTGCGCGCCCGGATCGGCGATGCGCCGCTGCTGGTCGGCGGCGATTCGGCCGGAGGCGGGCTTGCCGCTGCGCTCGCTGTCTATGCCGCCGCGCAAGGCGCGCCGCGCATCGATGGCGCGCTGCTGTTTTCGCCTTGGGTCGACATGACGATTAGCGCCGCCTCGTTCACCGAAAATGCGCAAAGCGACATGCTGTTCCCGCAGGCCTCGGCGCAGATGGCCTCGGACACCTACATGCAGGGCTTTGACCTCAAGCACCCGCTCGCCTCGCCGCTGTTCGCCGATCTCGCCGGTTTCCCGCCAGCCTGGATCAACGTCGGCAATGGCGAATCGCTGCGCGACGATTCGCTCTCGCTGCACGCCAAGCTGACTGCTGCCGGAGTGCGCAGCGAGCTGCTTGGCATCGACGGGATGGAGCATGTCGCGCCGGTGCGCGGCGAGGATCTGGTCGGTTCGGCAGAGAGCTTCGCTTCGGTCGCGGCCTTTGTCGACAGCCTGATCGGCTGACGCGCGTCGGGCACCTGACACAGGAGCCAGGTCCTGTCGCGATCCGGTAACAAATCGGCCGTAAACTGCGTTTCGTCGTTTCTTCCGGATGATCGCCATGACAATTGACCGCCGCGCCTTCCTCGCCGCCACTGGCACCGCCTTTTCGGCACTGATGCTCAGCGGCTGCATGGCCCGCAGCATGACTGCCCCGGTGGCAAGAAGGCCGTATGGCGCGCTGGTTCCCGACCCGCTCGGCATGCTCGACCTGCCGCCCGGCTTTTCCTACCGCGTCATCGCGCGGCTAGGCGACCGCATGGACGACGGCCTGACCGTGCCCGACAATGCCGACGGCATGGGCTGCTTCGATCTTGGCAATGGCCGGATCGCGCTGGTGCGCAACCACGAATTGCGGGCGCGCGGGGATGGCGGCGGCGCAGTGCCTTCAGGCTTCGATCGCAACAACAGCTCGGGCAGCGTGCTGCCCGGCGGAACGACAACCCAGGTGCTGGACGCGCGCACGCTTATGACCGTGCGCCAGCATCGCTCGCTCGCTGGAACGATCCGCAATTGCGCGGGCGGCGTGACCCCGTGGGGCTCATGGCTGACCTGCGAGGAAGACGTCACGCGCGGCGGCGAGGTCGGCGGCAAGGATCACGGCTGGATATTCGAGGTTCCGGCCAAAGCGACCGGCCTAGTCGATCCGGTCCCGCTCAAGGCGATGGGCCGCTTCAATCACGAGGCCGCAGCCGTCGATCCGGTGACCGGTGCGGTCTACCTCACCGAGGATCGCGATGACGGCCTTGTCTATCGCTTCCTTCCCACCCAACCAGGCATGCTGGCGCGCGGAGGCAGGTTGCAGGCGCTGGTCGCCGAGGCCCTGCCCGACAGCCGCAACTGGACCGGCACCCAGATCGCCGCTGGCGCTGACGTAGCGGTGCGCTGGGTCGATCTCGACAATGTTGAAAGCCCCGAAGACGATTTGCGACGTCGCGGCGCGGCGATGGGCGCGACCGTGTTCGCGCGCGGCGAAGGCATCCACCTGGGGGTCGAGCGCGGCAAGAGCGAGCTGTTCATCTGCTGCACCTCGGGCGGCGCGGCCAAGGTCGGGCAGATTTTCCGCCTGCGTCCCGATACGAACCGGCTTGAGCTGTTTTTCGAGAGCACCTCACGCGAGCAGTTCAACTATGGCGACAATCTTACAGTTGCGCCCAACGGCCACCTGATCGTCTGCGAGGACCAGTATACCGACGTGGTCGACAATCACCTGCGCGGCATTACTCCCCAAGGTTCGGTCTATGACTTCGCGCGATTGCAAACCCAAACCGAACTGGCCGGGGCCTGCTTCTCGCCCGATGGCAAGGTGCTGTTCGTCAATGCCTTCCGCCCGGCCGCAACGCTCGCGATCAGCGGACCCTGGGTCGCCTGACAGCTAGCGCGGCTCGCTGTACAGCTGCATCAGGCCCTGATCCGGGCAATCGCAAGTCCGGCGAAGTGCACGATCTCGTGCTCGGCACCCAAAGGCTTGCCCGTCAGTCGCCACAGGGCGAACAGGCTGGCGACATAGACCAGTGCGCCCAAAGCGACCGAGGCGATCATTTCGGCGACCTGCTCTGCCAGGGCGGCACCGCCATCGAGCCATGATCGCAAGGCCAGGACTACAGCTGCCATGATCAGCACGCTGGCAATCGAACGCCAGTTGGCAAAGATCTGCTCGCGCGCCCTCAGGCCAGTGATGCGGCGCACCACCCAGACGTTGGAGGCGGCCGAGACCACCCCGCCGGCAAGCCTGGCCCAGACAACACCCACCAGCCCACCAAGCAGGACGCCCGCAATCATCATCGGCACGCGGATCAGCAGCAGCGCCAGACTTTGCCAGAACAGCATGCGGGTCGAGCCGGTTGCCATGGCCACCGCATAGGCGGGTTGCTGCACGCTCTGGATGGCAGTCGCGAGCGCAATCGCCTGGACGACGATCACAGCTTCACCCCACTTTTCGCCCAGCATGATCCGAACCATGAGATCGGCGGTCACTGCCATACCGACGCCGATCGGCAGCGCCAGGGCTACCAGCAAGGTCAGCGTTCGCCGATAGGCCGAACGCAGCCGTTCGGGATCGTCGCGCAGCTTGGCAAGGGCGGGAAACAGCGCCCAGTAGAGCAGCATGGTCGATTCGCGAACCGGCAGCGAAGCGAGATTCTCGCCGACCGAGAAGAAACCAACCACGCGCGGGCCCAGCAGTCTGCCGATGACGACAGTATCGAGCCGCACGACCAGGGTATCGAGGAACTGGCCAAGGGTCAGCCAGACCGAAAAGCCGAGCATTTCACGCGCCCGCGCGAGCGAAGGACGCGGCAGGAATGGCGCGACGCAATAGGACAGGACAAGGATCGCTGCCTGGTTGACCACGATGCTCAGCACCAGCGCCCAGTAGCTCTGGTAGTACCAGGCAACTGCAATCGCGGCGATCAGGCCAAGCAGCCTGCCCGACACCTGCATGACCGCATCCTGCCAAAACACCAGCTCTTTTTGCAGCATGGCCGGGCGCGGATTTACCATGCCGTTCACGGCCATCGACAGCGCAAGTGCGAGCAGCACGTCAGTCAGCCGGGCATCGCCGAAAAAGCCAGCGAGAAAGGGGGCAGCGACGGCCAGCAAAAGCGCCACTGCAAGCCCGCGCAGCAGGCCCAGCGTCCAGGCCGTGTTCAAGTGCTCACGGGTGGGATCACGGACCGCGATCAGGCTTTGCGCCATCGACAGCTCGGTCATGACCGAAAGCGTCAGGTGGATGGCAGTGGCGATGGCAACCAGACCGAAATCGGCCGGCATCAGCAGACGGGCAAGCACTGCCGTGGCGGCAAAGCCGAGCAGGTTTACCCCGAGGCGCGATGACGCGACCCAGAGGGAGGCCTTGCCAACCCTTGACGTCAGTTCGGCCATCGCGGTTTCGCTCTGCCCCGGTTGTTGCGCCCCTCCGGCGACGGTGCCGGAGCCAGTCCGGTCAATGGTCCATTCCGCAACCCGCGGCAAGGCGCGCTATGCATGGTCCTTGCCTTTGCTGCTCCACATTGTATCACGCGTAAGGTTATGACGCCGCCCACACCCTTGCCGCCGCTTGTGCAAGGCGCTCGCGCGCCAGGGCAAATCTGACGCGCTGCTGCGCTCCGGAACCTGACGATTGCCTCGAGTTACCCAGATTGTCCTGTTGCATGAAGGCGATGACGGCCATCGCCATGAATATCTGCAACTGTTCCAGACGATCATTGCCGATGCCGGTGGTGGGATCGAGCATCACCGCCTGAAGCTGGCGGACATTGCCAGCAAGTCGACCCTGTTTTCCCTGATGCTCGAAGACCATACCCTGGGTTTCTGCCTTGTCGCGCTGCTGCGCTCATTGCTTGGTCGACGCAGCTTTGCGCTTTCGCTCCTGGTCAGCAGCGCAGTCCATCGCCGCACGCTGCGACATCGGGTCAAGCGCCTGCTGCTCACGCTGATCAAGCGCTCGCGCCATGCCAATGTATTGTCGATCCTGCCGACCGGCCTCGATCGTCGGCTTGAAACCCTGGTCGATGGCTGGATCTACGACCCGCAGCTCTGGGACGAGCCCGACGCGGCCCTGCCCTCGCCGACCCCTCGCGTTATCGAACGCGCCGCCGGGCGACAGGTCGTCTGCGCGCTAGGGCTGCTCACCTTGGAAAAGGGCTTTGACCGGTTTTGCCGGATGTGGCTGAGCCATCCGGGCCTCAGGCAGCGCTACCTGTTCGTCGCGGCCGGCCGGCTCGAACCCGGTCTTTCCGGACTGGCAGACCGCTTCGTCGCTGCAGGTGGCATGCTCGATAATCGCCTGATCGGCGATGAAGAATTGCGCGCTTACTATGGCGCCAGCGATCTCGTCTGGTCGTGCTATGCGCCA
>JBIPOX010000083.1:0-5836 GCA_044378785.1 Novosphingobium sp. | reverse complement strand
CACGCGCCTGGCGAAAGGGTGCGGAACAGCACGAGGAAGGCGAAGAACACGATCAGCGCCGATACCGCCAGCGATGAGACGACACTGCTGAACACGCCGTCCAGCTTGGGGAAATAGGAATAGATGAAGTGCTGGGCCGCAGTCACCGCGACCTGCGCGCCAAAGGCCAGCAGCAGCAGGATGACCGCGCCGAAGATCAGACCGACCGAGCCAATCCGGTATGCCCAGAACGGACGTTCGGCTTCGACCTCGTAAGAGCGGTGGAGCACGTCTCGGATCGTCTCGATCAGGCTGCTCGTCGTCCACAGGCCGATCAGGCCGCCGACCCACAGCAGCCATCCCTGCCTTGCAGCGATCACGTCGAGCGCAACCGGGCCGAGCGTCGCGGCCACCGAAGAGGGCAGTCCAGCCAGAACGGTAGCGACAAATTCCTCGCGCTGGCTCTGTTCGCCAATGAATGAAACGATGGCCGTGGCAGCGATGAAGAACGGAAACAGCGAGATCAGCGCCATATAGGCGAAATTGCCGGCGTGGATGAAGCCGTCGTTGTAGACCTGCACCCACCAGCGCTTGCCCATCGCGAACAGGCGCGTTCCCGGACCGGCTCGCCGCATCACCCCGCGCCGGACAAAGCGGTGCAGGGCGCGCGCGCGGCGGCGCGGTTTGATGGCTGCGCGCGCGTCGGTCATCCGGCGCTAGACGCCAAGCCGGGCACGCACCGGGCGGGGATCGCGCCAACCTTCGAGCCGGGCGGCAAGGTCGGCGTCGCCTTCGGGCAGGACGATCTCGAGCGTTACCAATTGATCTCCCCGGCCGCCATCCTTGCGGGTGAAGCCCTTGTCCTTGAGCCGCAGCACCTTGCCAGAAGAACTGCCCGGCGGGATCGAGAGCATGACCGCGCCAGTCGCGGTTGGAACCTTGACCTTGCCGCCACCGACCGCTTCGTCGAGCGTTACCGGCAAGTCGAGCCGCAGGTCGTCGCCATCGCGGGTAAAGAAGGCATGCGGCTTGATCTGGATCGTCACCAATGCGTCGCCGGCCCCGCCCGGTCCCGGCTCGCCCTTGCCGGAAAGCCGCATCTGGGTGCCGTCCTCAAGACCTGAAGGCAGCTTGAGGTCGATGGTCTTGCCATCTGCCAGCGTGATCCGCTGGTCGGCAAGTGTCGCCGCATCGGTCAGCGACACGGCGAGCCGATACTGCACAGTGCCGCCGCGCGGTGGCGGTCTGCCCCTTGCGCCGCGCGGCCCACCGCGCGCGTTGCCGCCGCCCATTCCGCCCATGCCGGCGCGACCGCCGAACAGGCCTTCGAAAATGTCGCCCAGATCAACCGCTTCGCCGCCGCCGTAACCCTCGCTGCGAAAACCGCCCTGCCTGCCGCCAAAGCCCATTGCCGGATTGCCGTCGATGTCGATTTCGCCGCGGTCGAATTGCGCGCGCTTTTCCTTGTCGGAAAGCAGGTCATAGGCGCGGGTGACCTCGCTGAAGCGATCGGTCGCCTTGGGATTGTCTCGGTTGGCGTCGGGGTGAAGCTCCTTGGCGAGCTTGCGATAGGCCGACTTGATGTCTTTCTCGCTCGCGCCGCGCGCAACCCCGAGGATCGAATAGGGATCTTTCGCCATGCCAGGATAGCTAGGTCTTCCGGGGCATCAGGACAAGTCGCGATAGTAGCTGCGCTAATGCCGAGTGCCCTTCCCGCCCCCTTGCACTGCGATCCCGCCAACCCTAGTCCAAGATGGGACGAGCAAGGACCGGGCAGGCCATGATGGACGCAGCACAGATCGAATTGAAGCACGAGGGCGATCCGTTCGCGGTGTTCGACCGCTGGTTCGCCGAAGCGCGCGCGTCCGAGCCCAACGACGCCAATGCCATGGCGCTCGCCACCGCGAGCCCGGGCGGCGCGCCCTCGGTGCGCATGGTCCTGCTCAAGGGGCACGGGCCGGAGGGCTTCACTTTCTATACCAATATGCACAGCCGCAAGGGGCGCGAGATTGCCGAAAACCCGCAAGCGGCGCTGCTATTCCACTGGAAGAGCCTGCGCCGCCAGGTGCGCCTGGAAGGCCCGCTGCACGCAGTCGATGCAGGCGATGCCGACGCCTATTTCGCCAGCCGCGCGCGCGATTCGCAGCTTGGCGCTGTCGCATCGGACCAGTCTGCGCCGCTCGATTCGCGCCAGACTTTCCTTGATTGCTATGTTGCTGCCGAACAGCGCTTTGCCGATGGCGAGGTTGAGCGTCCGCCGCACTGGAGCGGGTTCACGCTGGTTCCCCAGGTTATCGAGTTCTGGCTCGACCGCCCCTATCGCCTGCACGAACGGCATCGCTTCGAACGTAGCGGCGCAGGCTGGACCAGCGGCTTGCTCTATCCATGAGCACCGATTTCAAGACCCTGCGGCGCAGCGCCGCGATTGCCAGCATTGCCGTGGCGCTGTTTTTGCTGGCGCTCAAGGGCTGGGCGGCCTGGCGCACCGGATCGACTGCAATGTTCGGCAGCCTTGCCGATACCGCGCTCGATCTGGTTGCCAGCGTGGCGACGCTGGCCGGGGTCTGGGTCGCCTCGAAGCCCGACGATGAGCAGCACCGCTTTGGCCATGGCAAGGCCGAGGCGATCGCGGCCCTGTTCCAGATCGTGCTGATCTCGATTTCCGCGCTGGCGATTGCGGCGCGAGCGATCGAGCAATTCCTCGCCGGATCGCGCACCGAGGCGGCGGCGGAGGGCATGGCGGTCTCGACCATAGCGATTCTCGCTACGTTCGCGCTGCTTGCCTGGCAGCGCTATGTCATTGGCAAGACCGCGAGCATCGCGATCACGACCGACCATGTCCATTACCAGTCCGATCTCCTGCTAAACCTTGCCGTGATCGCGGCGCTGGCGCTCGATCAGTATGGCGGGATAGCAGGGGCCGATGCGCTGTTTGGCCTCGGCATTGCCGCATGGCTCGGCTGGAATGCATGGCTTGCCTCGCAGAATGCGGTCACCCAGTTGATGGATACCGAATGGCCCGCAGAGAAAAAGCAGCGCTTCCTCGATGTCATGGCGCGCCAGCCAGAGCTGCGCGGAGTGCACGACATGCGCACACGCACGTCGGGCAACCGCGATTTCGTCCAGTTCCATGTCTGGGTCGATCCGGCAATGACGGTGCGCGAGGCACATCTGGTCATGGACGATATCGAGCGGCGGCTACGAGCCGAATTCCCCGATGTCGAGATCCTCATCCATCCCGATCCCGAGGGTCTCGTCGATGAGCACGGCATCGCCGCGCGCGACGTGATGCCTAGCCAGCCGCCGGCAGGATAGATCCGTGGCCATGTCGATACCTTACTGGCACGTCGATGCCTTCGCCCACGAGCCGTTCACCGGCAACCAGGCCGCAGTGATGCGGCTCGACCAATGGCTTGACGATGCGATGCTCCAGGCGATTGGCGCGGAAAACAATTTCGCAGAGACCGCCTTTGTAGTGAAGGATGCAACCGGTGAGGCGGACTGGGAGCTGCGCTGGTTCACGCCGACGGTCGAGATCCGGCTGTGCGGCCATGCGACTCTGGCAGCGGGGCACATCTTGCTTGGAATGGAGCCTGCGCATTCGACGATCCGGTTCCGTACTCGCAAGGCCGGGGTGCTCGAAGTGCGGCGCGCTGAGGCGGGGTATGAAGTTGCCCTGCCGGCGATTGTCGCCAGCCCCGGCACCTCTCCCGAGGCAGTCGCCGCGCTGGGCGGAGCGCCGCTCGAGGTCTGGCGCCATCCCGATGGCTACAATGTGTTCCTCTATGCCAGCGAAGCCGATGTAACGGGCTTGCAACCCGATTGCAGAGCGCTTGCAATGCTGGGGATCGACAGTTTCATTGTCACTGCGCCGGGTAGCGAGACAGACGTGGTCAGCCGGGTTTTCGTGCCTGGATCTGGTGTCGACGAGGACCCGGTCACCGGTTCGGCTCATGCCGTGCTGACCCCGTTCTGGGCGGCGCGGCTGGGCCGGAACAGCTTCACTGCCTTTCAGGCCTCGGCGCGCGGCGGCCATCTGGGATGCAGGCTCGATGGCGACCGGGTGTGGCTCGAGGGCGGTTGCGTGACCGTGGTCGAGGGACGCTTTTTTCTCTAGTTTTCACGGAACAGGGCGACGAGATCGCCTAGCCTGCGGTTGAGCGTCGGGCGCTGGTCCACCATGGTATGGCCAAGCCGGACCACGGTCAGCTTCTGGTCTGGCGAGGCCACGACATATTGGCCGAGGTGGCCTTGGCAGGCAAACAGGCTGCGCGGGGTATTGCCGGGCAGCAGGGCCTTGCTGCCATCGGGTTGCGGCCCGTTGAGCCACAGGTGCGCGCCGAAACCGGGATTGCGCGGCGAGGGTGCTCGCATGAACTCGATCCAGCGCCGCGGGATGATCTGTGCGCCTCTTACCGATCCGCCATGGCGCAGGAACTCGCCGAACTTGGCCCAGTCGCGCGCATTGGCGTAGAGCATGCTCGAGCCGATGAAGGTGCCCGACTTGTCAAATTCCGGGGTCATCGAGGTCATGTCCGCCGGATCGAACAGCCGGGTGCGAAGAAAGGTCGCAACTGCCGCGCGGCGTCGCGCCGGGTCCTTGCTGCGGGTCAGCGCGCTGGCGGCAATGTCGGAAAGGATCACGCTGGTCGGCGAGGAATAGTCGAAAACGCTGCCCGGTTCGGCCTCGAGCGGCTGGGCTTCGGCAAAGCGCGCCATGTTATCGCGCCCTTCGAGGAACAGCATGCGAGCGGTGTCCGCAGTGTAGATCGGCTCGGCGTTTTCGGCGTGGCGCAGGCCCGATCGCATCTGCAGCAGCTGGCGCAAGGTGATTTCGCCGCGTGGATCGCCGGGTCGCGCCCAGAGAGCGATCGGAGCCGATTCGTCGCGGCGAAGCCTGCCATCGCTGACCAGGAGGCCGATCATAACGCCAGTGACGCACTTGGTCATCGACCAGCCGATGAAGCGGGTCTCGCGATCATAGCCCTGACCATAGCGCTCGGCGACAATCCGGCCACCGCGCATGATCAGCAAGGCGCGGGTTTCGCCCAGCGCTTCCTCGTCAAACAAACGGTCGATGCTGCGCGCGAGCTCGACCTTTTCAACGCCCGGATCGGCGCGGATTGCAGCAAGTGACGCCTGGCCAGGTGGAGGCGGAGGCTCCGGCTCGCTTTGCTTGCTGCTGCATGCTGCAAGGGCTGGCAGCGCGAGCAGGCTCAGGATAAGGGAGAGGCGAGCAAAGTGCATGGCGCGCAATCCATGCGCGGGCAGGGGCGGGAAGGCAACACCAAGCATGTCGGCAATCGGTAGACCCTTGGGCGCACCACGCCGTCGCTGGATGCGCCGCGCGGCCTGGCTGGCGTTGCTCGCTGGCCTGATCGTGCTGGTATGGTCCTGGGGCACGATTGTTGCTCAGGCCGAGGCCGGGGCGGCCTATGGTGCCCGGATCGCCTGCTCGTGCCGCTACATCGGCGGGCGCGGGCTCGACGATTGCAGCAAGGACTTCATGCCTGGCATGAGCCTTGTCACGCTGAGCGAGGACGTGAAGGAAAAGAGCGTGACTGCGCGCGTCTTCCCGCTGGCAAGCGAGACTGTGCGGTTCCGGCAAGGCGAAGGCTGCGTTTTCGAGCCCACGACCTGATTGTCAGAGCGTGATCGCGCTTTGCGTCGAATCGATCCAGCCGCCGCCAATGACCCGGTCCCCGGCATAGATCACCGCTGCTTGTCCAGGAGCGACGCCATATTCGGGCTCGGCAAAGTGCAGCTCGGTCGTCGCGCCAAGACCGAGCGGCCCTGCGAGTGTGACTGGCACCGGCTTGGCGAGCGAGCGCACCTTGGCTGTCAGTGGGGCCGTCAG